>NZ_JBFBJY010000058.1:0-55804 GCF_040702125.1 Kitasatospora sp. NPDC085895
CTTCCAGCGGACCCTCCGGGCGTTTCGCTCTTCCGTGTTTCCAGCTTATCAGATCCGAGCCTGTGCTCTTCACCGACGCGCTTTCTTCACTGCCTGGTCGGAACCGGCCTGACGGCCCGTCCGACGTTTCAAACCCTAGCCGATCCCCGCTCCGAAAAGCGAATCCGGCGCCGGCCCGAAGTGCAATTCCTATAAACACGCACGCCGAATTCGCACCGGGACGCGACAAGACGCGACCCGATGAGGATCTGGAAGTGGTGTTTCAAGGGATTGGCCGCTCCGGGACCGTCCGCGCAGATGCGTGTCCGGTGCTCCCTGCCGAGCGACCAGTGAACACTACGCCGATACGCCGGAAGATGCAAAACGGCTCCGGCGCGGAGTCTCCGCGCCGGAGCCGTACTGCTGTACCGGACAGGCTGTCGGGTCAGACCCGGCCCATCTCCTCGGCGATCGCCGCGGCGAACGCGTCGATGTCGGCCTCGCTGGTGTCGAAGGACGCCATCCAGCGGACCTCGCCGGTGTGCTCGTTCCAGAAGTAGAAGCGGTAGCGCTTCTGCAGCCGCTCGCTGACCTCCCGCGGGAGGATCGCGAAGACCGCGTTCGCCTGGACCGGGCGGACGACCGTCACGCCCTCGATGCCGGTGACGGCCTGCTCCAGGCGCTTCGCCATCGCGTTGGCGTGGCCGGCGTTGCGCAGGTACAGGTCTCCGGCCAGCAGCGCCTCGAACTGCACCGAGACGAAGCGCATCTTCGAGGCGAGCTGCATCGACATCTTGCGCAGGAACTTCAGGTTGCGGACGCGCTCGGGGTTGAGCACGACGACGACCTCGCCCAGCATCAGGCCGTTCTTGGTGCCGCCGTAGGACAGCACGTCCACACCGGCGTCGGTGGTGAAGTCCCGGAACGGCACGCCCAGGGTGGCGGCGGCGTTGGCGAGCCGCGAGCCGTCCATGTGCACGAGCATGCCGTGCTCGTGGGCGTGGTCGCAGATGGCCTTGACCTCGTCGACCGTGTACACGGTGCCGAGCTCGGTGCTCTGGGTCAGCGAGACGGCCAGCGGCTGGGCGCGGTGCTCGTCGTCCCAGCCCCAGGCCTGCTGGTCGATCAGCTCGGGGGTGAGCTTGCCGTCCGGGGTGGGGACGGTGAGGATCTTGATCCCGGCGATCTTCTCCGGCGCACCGCACTCGTCCACGTTGATGTGCGCGGACTCGGCGGCGACCACGGCGCCCCAGCGCGGCAGCAGGGACTGCAGGGCGACCACGTTGGCGCCGGTGCCGTTGAAGACGGGGTACGCCTCGGCCCGGTCGCCGAAGTGGCGGCGGAAGACCTGCTGCAGGTGGGCGGTGTAGTCGTCCTCGCCGTAGGCGACCTGGTGGCCGCCGTTGGCGAGGGCGATCGCCGCGAGGACCTCCGGGTGGATGCCTGCGTAGTTGTCGCTGGCGAATCCGCGCACGGTGGTGTCGTGGTGCCGCACCGCGTCGGTGCGGGTGTCGTCGGTGCCGATGGTCATCGGGCTGTCAGCCACAGGTGCTGTCCGTTCAGTTCTGCTGCGGGGCGGTCCCAGAGGCCCGCCAGGGTCTCGGCCAGGTCGGCGGTGTCGGTGAAGCCGGCGAACTTGGCGTCCGGCTTCTCGGCACGCATCTCGGGAGAGACCAGGGCCTTGATCACCAGGATGGCAGCCGCGGCGGTGGGCGTTCCGTCCCCGGCGGTGGTCTCCTTCACGAAGGAGTCCGCCATGGCGAGCGTCCAGGCCTCGGTGGCCGCCTTCGCGGCGGCGTACGCCGCGCCACCGGCGGTCGGCTTGTGGGCCGCGGCCGCGGAGACCATGGCGTAGCGGCCGCCGCTGCGGACCAGCGCGGGCTGGAAGGCCAGCGAGGTGTGCTGCAGGGTCCGCACCACCGTGTCGTGCAGGAAGTCCCAGTCGTCGATCCGGGAGTCGAAGAAGGTCTTGCTGCCGCGCCAGCCGCCGACCAGGTGGAGCAGGCCGTCGACGTGGCCGTGCTCGGCCTCCAGGTGGTCGGCCCAGTCGTGGACCTCCTGCGGGTCGAGCAGGTCGATGACCTGGCCGCTGACCTTCGCGCCGGGCACGGTGGTGCGCACGCTGTCGAGGGCCTTGTCGAGGCGCTGCTGGTCGATGTCGGCGCCGATGACGGTGGCGCCGGCGGCGGCGAGGCGCCGCATGGTGGCCTGGCCGGCGGGGCCGCTGGCCCCGGCGACCGCGATCACCTTGTCGTCGAGACGGGCGCTCACGCGGCGACCCCCTGGACACCGGTGCCGGTGATGCCGGTGGTGGCGGCGATGACGCCGCTCAGCTTCTTGGAGAGGGCCTCGTAGAACATGCTGAGGGGGAACTCGTCCGGCTTGACCGCGTCGCAGAGCGCCTTGTTGAGGGCCTTGCCGTCGGTGATGTCGAGCGGGAGCGCCTCGGTGCCCTTGGCCCAGGTGGAGGCGGGGTGCGGAGTGAGGTAGCGGGAGACGAGCTCGTAGGCGGCGATCCAGTGGGCCGTCTTCGGGCGGTCGATGCCGTCGCGGTAGAGGGTCTCGATCTCGCCGCAGAGCTGGTTGGTCACCTCGGCGACGCGGTCCCAGTCGATGGAGAGGCGGTTGTCGCGCCAGCGCAGCGCGTCGTGCTTGTGCAGGTAGGCGAAGAGCAGCTGGCCGCCCATGCCGTCGTAGTTGCGGACGCGGTCGCCGCTGACCGGGAAGCGGAACATGCGGTCGAAGAGGATCGCGTACTGGACGTCGCGGCCCTGGGCGTAGCCCTCGGCCTGCAGCTTCACGGCCTCCTTGAAGGCGGTGAGGTCGCAGCGGAGCTCCTCCAGGCCGTACATCCAGAACGGGCTGCGCTGCTTGATCATGAAGGGGTCGAACGGCAGGTCGCCGTGGCTGTGGGTGCGGTCGTGGATGAGGTCCCACAGCACGAAGGTCTGCTGGGCGCGCTCCTGGTCCTTGAGGAGGCCGGTGGCGTCCTCGGGGATCTCCAGGCCGAGCAGCTCGACGGCGCTGGTGGAGACGGCGCGGAAGCGGGCCGCCTCGCGGTCGCAGAAGATGCCGCCCCAGGTGAAACGTTCCGGCGCCTGTCGGACGGCCACGGTCTCCGGGAAGAGCACGGCGGAGTTGGTGTCGTAGCCGGCCGTGAAGTCGGTGAAGGTGATCGGCACGAACATCGGGTTGTCGAAGCGCTCGCGCTCCAGCTCGGCCAGCCAGTCCGGCCAGACGACCTTGAGCAGGACGGCCTCGAGGTTGCGGTTCGGGTTGCCGTTCTGGGTGTACATCGGGAAGACCACGAGGTGGTCCAGGCCGTCGGTGCGCTGCTCGGCGGGGTGGAAGGCGAGCAGCGAGTCGAGGAAGTCGGGCTCGCGGTAGCCGGTGTCGGCCCACTTGCGCAGGTCGTCCTGGACGGCGGCGAGGTACGCGGCGTCCTGCGGGAAGAGCGGGGCGAGCTCCTGCACCGAGGTGAGCACGGTCTCGACCAGGGGGTCGACCGTGCCGCGCTGGACGGCGGACAGGTCGATGGAGCCGTCCTTCGACTGCAGCGGGCGGAGGGACTCCACCGCGTCCTTCAGACGGAGCCAGGCGGGGTGGCCGGCCGGAGAGGCGGAAGCATCGCCAGCCACGGCGAGCGTCGGCGAAAGATTCTGCATCGGAGACTCACTTCGACAGGAGGTATTGCGACGTACCCACCATAGATACGAAAGGTTCTTCTGTTCAAGGGGGGGTCTATCGGGCAATCCTGCGGCGTATGGGGCTCACGGCGGGAGATCCGGCTCTCCGGGGCGTCCCGCGGGGGCGGTCCGGAGTGGGTCGGAGGCCGCCGCATCCCGACCATCCCGCGCCCGCCGCGGCCCCGCCACCGGGAAGCGGCGGCGCCCGTCGGGGTGCGGTCCGGGCCCCGATCGGCCGGGCACTCCCGTGCGCCCCCCTGCGCGCCCTGCTGCCCGCCGCCCGGATCGGTGATCGTGGACGTACTGTCCGCTGGCACCGGTCGGGAGGGGCGCCGTGCACGGTCCGGCCGTCGTCACATGGATGCTGGCGGGACTGGCCGCCGGCTCGGCCGCGCTGTGCGCGCTGCGCCTGCGCCGCCCGGGCTGTGCGGGGGCGCACCGCGAGGCGGACGCCGCCGAGGCCGCGATGGCGGTCGGCATGGCCGGGATGGCCGTGTTGCCCGGCGCGGTCTGGGGCTGGCTCTTCACCGTGCTGGGAGGCGCCCTGGTGCTGGGGGCGGTCGCGGGGCGCGCGGGGCGCGTCCACCGCCTGCACCACGGGGTCGGGGCGCTCGCGATGGCGTACATGGCGCTGGCCATGGCCACCTCGCCGGCCGCCCCCGCCCACCTGCACCACGCGGCGCCGGGCGTCCCCGGAGCGACCGGCACGCCGATGGGGCTGCCGGCACTGACCGGCTTGCTGCTCCTCTACTTCGGCGGGTACACGCTGTGGGCGGGCAGTCGGCTGCTGTCCGTGCCCGGGGCCGCGGGAGGCGCGACCGGGATGGAGGGCGGCACCGTGCGGGCCTGCCGGGTGGCGATGGGCATCGGGATGTTCGCCATGCTCCTGACGCTCTGACGGCTTCCGCAATGTTGACGGGGTGTCGTTGGTCACCTGTCCGCGGAAGCCGTTCCACCGGGGCGCGACGGAGCATAGGTTGGGGGCAGCGCACTGTCGCGCTCCTGATCGCTCCTCGGGGGAGCCCCTGCCATGACGGCCCTGCTGAGCCTGCTGCTGCTCGGACTGCTGCTCGCCACCGTGGCGCCGGGCCTGCTGGGCCGGGCCCGCTGGCCCGAGCGAGAACCCGTGCTGGCGCTGCTCGCCTGGCAGTCCCTCGTGGTGGCCGTGCTGCTGTGCTGTGTGCTCTCCTTGTTGTTGGCCTGTGCCGCCGCGCTGCCTGCGCTGCGCGTGGCGGTGTTCACGGGTGCGCCCTCGGGCGTCGAGGAGGCCTACGGCCTCGCGGGCGCCGAGGGCTGGGGCCGGCTGACGGCGGCTCTGCTGGCCCTGGGCGGGGTGCAGACCGCGGTGTCGCTGACCCGTGAGGTGCGCGCGGCCCGCGCGCTGCGCGGGGCGCGCCACGCCCAACTGGACGACCGAGCACCGCAGTTGCCGGGCGAGTCGGCGGCCGAGCGGCGCGGCGGTGAGCGCCTGGTGGTGCTCGAGAACCTCCGCCCGGAGGCCTGGTCGCTGCCCGGCCCGGAGGCCCGGCTGGTGGTGACCACCGGGGCGCTGCAGCAGTTGACCGACCGTGAGCTGGCGGCGGTGCTGAGCCACGAGCGCAGCCACGTCCGCGCGCGGCACCACTGGCTCGCGCAGTGCGCCGAGGCGCTGGCGACCGGTTTCCCCGGGGTGGGCGTGTTCAGCGCCTTCCGGGACCAGGTCGGCGAGCTGGTGGAACTGGCTGCGGACGACCGGGCCGCCCGTCGGCACGGGCGGATCACCACGGCGCTCGCACTGGTGGAGATCAACGCCGGACGCGGGGTGTTCGGCTCGTGCCCGCCGAAGCAGCTCGCCCAGGCACCGCGCCGGGTGGACCGGCTGCTGGCGGGCGAGCCGCGGCTGCCGGTGCACCACCGGCTGCGGCTGACGCTGGCGGCGCTGGCCGCGCCCGCCGCGGTGGTGCTGCTGGCGATGGCACCCGGGCTGGGCACGCTGCTCTGACGAGGGCCCCCGACCACGGGGGGACCAGCCGGGAGACCGGCCGGGGATCAGTCGGGGATTCAGCCGAGGGTGCGGGCGAGCACCTCACGGTGGATCGGCTGGGCCTCCTGGTACCGGGCGCGACCCTCGTCGGTGAGCGCCACGAAGATCCCGCGCCGGTCGAGCTCGCACATGACCCGGGCGACCAGGCCGTCCTTCTCCAGCCGGCCGATCAGCCGGGACAGCGCGCTCTGGCTGAGGTGGACCGTCTGCGCTATCTCCTGGACCCGGAGCTTGCCGGGGCCGACCCGCAGCTCGTCCTCCCAGAGGCGCTCCAGCACCTCGAACTCGCTCATGCCGAGGCCGAACTGCTCGCCCAGCGTGCGGTCGAGCGCGCAGGAGACGGCGGCGTGACGCGCGAGGACGTCCCGCCACTCGAACACGAGGGCGGACTCTGGGGCGAGATCCGGTTCAGCCACCCGGCCAGGATACCACGTGTCCGCACATCTATTGCAGGCGCATTAAATTCACTTGCACTGGATGCACGTGCATGTAGTCTCGTGGCCATGACGACCGCATCTGACGACCCGTCGACGACCGGGGCCTGGAGTCCACGCCTGTGGGGCACCCTCGTCGTCCTCTGCGCCGCCCTCTTCCTCGATGCCCTCGACGTCTCGATGGTGGGCGTGGCCCTGCCCTCCATCGGTACCGACCTCCACCTGTCCACCTCCGCCCTGCAGTGGGTGGTGAGCGGCTACGTGCTCGGCTACGGCGGGCTGCTGCTGCTCGGCGGGCGCGCCGCCGACCTGCTCGGGCGGCGGCGCGTCTTCCTGGCCGCCCTCGCCGTCTTCGCCGCCGCCTCGCTGCTCGGCGGCCTGGTGGACGACGGCGGCCTGCTGATAGCCGCCCGGTTCCTCAAGGGCGTGAGCGCCGCCTTCACCGCCCCCGCCGGCCTGTCGATCATCACCACGACGTTCGCGGAGGGCCCGGCACGCAACCGGGCGCTCTCCATCTACACCACCTGCGGCGCCAGCGGCTTCTCGCTCGGCCTGGTGCTCAGCGGCCTGCTCACCTCGGCCGGCTGGCGCTGGACGTTCCTGATGCCGGTGCCGGTCGCACTGGTGGCCCTGGGCGCGGCCGTCCGGCTGCTCCCCCGTCAGCCCGCCCCGGCCCGCGGCACCGCCGGGTACGACGCGGCCGGCGCGATCACCGGCACCGGCTCGCTGCTGCTGCTCGTCTTCACCGTCACCGAGGCGCAGAACGCCGGCTGGGCGAGCGCCCGCACCATCGGCTCGCTCGCCGCGGTCGCCGTGCTGATGGCGCTCTTCCTGCTGATCGAGTCCCGGGCCGCCCACCCGCTGGTCCGGCTGGGGATCTTCCGCAACGGCGGGGTGAGCCGGGCCGACGTCGCGGCGCTGGCGGTGTTCGGCTCGTACGCCGGCTTCCAGTTCATCGCCACCCTCTACCTGCAGCGGCTGCTCGGCTGGTCCGCGCTGGAGATGGCCCTGGCCTTCCTCCCGGCCGGTGCGCTGGTCGCACTGTCGGCCACGAAGATGGGGGCGGTGGTCGACCGGTTCGGCACGGCCCGCCTGCTGCCGCTCGGCATCGGCTTCCTGACCGCGGGCTACGCGCTGTTCCTGCGCCTGGACGAGCACTCCGGTTTCCTCGGCCTGGTGCTGCCCAGCATGGTGCTGCTCGGCATCGGCTTCGCCCTGGCCTTCCCCTCCGTCAACATCGCCGCCACCAACGGCGTCGACGACGAGGAGCAGGGGCTGGCCTCCGGCCTGGTCAACACGGCCTTCCAGGTGGGCAGCGCGATCGTGCTGGCCGTGGCCACGGCCGTGATCACGGCGGGCAGCGACGGCGGCCTGAGCCCGCAGGCCCAGCTGGCCGGCTACCGGCCCGCGCTGCTGCTGGTGACGGCGGTCTCGCTGGGCGCCCTGGTGGTGACCCTGGTGGGCTGGGCCCTGGAGCGCCGCCGCACGGCAGCGCCCGTCGCGGCCGAGTCCGCATCCGCGCCCATCGCCCGGGCGGCTGCCGGGCCGGCCACGGCCGGAGGCTCCGACGAGGGGGAGGACGCCGAGGGCAGGGTGCTCGCCGACCGCTGACGCCCGACCGCTGACGCCCGACCGGCCGGGATCGACATCCGTCCAGGTCCGGGAACGCAGCAGCGCCGGCTCCACCAAACCCCCGTGTTGGTGGAGCCGGCGCTGCTGCGTGCGCTGCCGCCGAGGCCGTCCGGGCCCGGGCATACGGCCGCGCCGCGACGGGCTCGGCCAGTATATTGGCCCGGAGCCAGTCAACGTTCGGAGCAGACACGATGGCACCTCGCGGGGAATCGGTCAATGAGGAGATGCGCCGGCGATCCCGCCGCCGAATCATGCGCGCCACCGTCGAGCTCGTCGACCAGCACGGATACGCAGGGACGACGCTCAGTGACATAGCGGAGCATGCAGGGCTCGCCCGCGGCCTGGTCTCCTACTACTTCGACGGCAAACGGCTGCTGATGCAGTCCGCCACCCACCGCCTGATGCACCTGGAGCTGGGCGCGGCACTGGCGGCGATGCCGGAGGGTTCCCCGCCTGAGGCACGGCTGGCACGGGCCATCGACGTCGTCCTCGGTCTCGCCATGGACCATCCGCGGGTGATGCGCGCACATCTGGCGCTGATCCTCGATCCGGACGTCGGCGCCTTCGTGCAGGATCCGGAGCAGCGGCAGTTGGGCGCGATCCTGCGGGGGCTGCTGAAGGACTGGGGCGCCCCGGATCCGGTCGCCGAGCACGCGGTGCTGCGCAGCGCGTTGATGGGCGGCTGCATCGGGGTGCTGCTGCCGGGGGCGTCGACGCCGCTGGCCCCGATCCGGGCCGACCTGTTCGCGAGGTACGGGCTCGCCTGGGAGCTGGGGGTGCCGCCGCAGCCCGAGGCGCCCGAGCGCGCCCAGGCATCCGTCCGCGGGGGGATCTCGACCCGGGCGTGACGGCCTGCCCTCGGGCGCGCACGTCCGGGCGGGCCCGGGGCTGTCGGCCTCGTTCGGCGGGTCGATAATCGGCTCGTGGACACCAGCCGCGATCTCGTCCGGGGCCGTGCGTGTTACGCCGCCGGGGCCTGGCGCGAGGCCTTCGAGAGCCTCAGCGCCGCCGACGGGGCCGCACCGGTGGGCGCCGACGACCTGGAGCTGCTGGCCAGGTCCGCCTACATGCTCGGGCTCGACGAGGACTACGTGGCCCGGCTGGAGCGCGCCCACGCGGATTGGCTGGACGCCGGTGACGTGCCACGGGCCGTCCGCTGTGCGGTGTGGATCGGCCACAGCATGCTGTTCCGGGGCCACGGCGCGCGGGCGAGCGGTTGGTTCTCCCTCGGCGAGCGCCTCCTGAAGGCCGACGGGCGGGACTGCGTCGAACGCGGGTACCTCCTGATCCCCGTGTGGCTGGCCCAGATGGGCGGCGGCGACTGGCAGGCCGGCCACGCCACGGCGGCCGAGGCCACCGAGGCCGGTGAGGCTTTCGGCGACGCCGACCTGGTGTGGTTGGCACGCGACGAACAGGCCCGGGCCCTGGTGAACCTCGACCGTGTGCACGAGGGCCTTCGCCTGGTGGACGAGACGCTCGTGGTCGTCGAGTCCGGCGCGCTGTCTCCGATCGTCAGCGGCATCGTCTACTGCAACACCATCAGCTTCTGCCACGACCTGTACGAGCTACGCCGACTGCGCGAGTGGACGGACGCCCTGACCCGGTGGTGCGAGCGCCAGCCGCAGATGGTCGCGCACAACGGACTGTGCCTCGTGCACCGGGCCGAGGTGATGCAGTACGGCGGTGCCTGGACCGCCGCGCTCGACGAGGCCCGCCGCGCCGCCGAACACTTCACCCGGGGTGTGCTGAACCGGATCGCCTGCGGGCAGGCCCACTACCGGCAGGGCGAGATCCACCGGCTGCAGGGCCGCCCGGCCGAGGCCGAGGCCGCCTACCGGGAGGCCAACCGCTGCGGGTTCGAGCCACAGCCCGGGTTCTCCCTGCTCCGGTTGGCGCAGGGCAACGACGAGGCGGCAGCGGCCACGGTCCGCCGCGCCGTGTCCGAGCACACCCGGGACCTGGAGCGGGCGGCCCTCCTCCCGGCGTACGTCGAGATCATGCTGGCCGGCGGCGACATCGACGCCGCGGCCGAGGCCGCCCGCCAGCTGGAGGCCGTCGCGGAGCGCCGGGATGGCGACGTGCTCCGCGCGGCGGCGGCGTACGGCGTCGCCTCCGCGGCACTGGCCGGGGGCGACGCCTCCGCCGGTCTCGCCGCGGCACGGCGGGCGTGGCGCGGGTGGCAGGAGCTCGAAGTGCCGTACGAGGCCGCGCGGGCGCGTGTCCTGGTGGCGCTCGCCTGCCGTGCGCTCGGCGACGGGGATACCTCCGATCTGGAGCTCCAGGCGGCCCGCACGGTCTTCGTCGGGCTCGGGGCCGGGCCGGACGTCGCCCGTCTGGATTCCCTCGCCCGTGGCGGACCGGGCACGCACCCGGGCACGGGCGCAGGTGGGGACCCGGTCACGGGGCCGGCCGGCTACGGTCTCTCGCCACGCGAGGTCGAGGTGCTCCGGGAGGTGGTCGGTGGCGCGACCAACCGGCAGATCGCCGTCGCCCTGGTGATCAGCGAGCACACCGTCGCCCGGCACCTGCAGAACATCTTCGGCAAGCTGGGTGTCTCCTCCCGCACGGCGGCGAGCACCTTCGCGCTGGAGCACGGCCTGGTCTGAGCCGGATGGCCAGGATTGACCATGCCTCCCGCACCGGATCGGTGCCGGATTGGTGAATGTGCGCGACGCGGTGTCCGCCCCCGCGGACCTAGCGTCGAACTGTCCGAAGGGGAGGGCCGGCAGTGAGGAGGACTCCCCATGTACGTCGTGGTCCAGCACACGATCCTCGACCCGGAGACCGCATTCTCCCGTGGCCGGGCCCTCATGAGCGGCAGCGGAGCGCCGGACGGCACCCGGGTGCTGCAGTTCTACCCGCATGTCGGGGGCTCCGCCGTGGCGTGCCTCTGGGAGGCGGAGTCCGTCGGCGACGTCCAGCGCTTCGTCGACACGACCCTCGGGGATTCCAGCACCAACCTCTGCTACGAGGTCGATGCGGATCGGGCGTTCGCCGACCGCCCGCTCGGCCTGCGCCCGTCACCGGCTCCGGTCACCCACCCGGGCCCGTCCGGCACGTCCTAGGCGTGTCGCCGAAAGGAAAAGAACGGTCGGGCACCCGAGGGGTGCCCGACCGCCTTCTGCCGCGTTCGCCGGCTCAGCGTTCCTTGAGGATCGAGGTGAGCAGGTCCACGGTCTGATCGGGCGTCAGGCTGTCGACGCAGAGCCGCTCCATCACCTGGATGTAGGCGTCGACGTCGTCGCGCTTGTCGAGGTAGAGGGCGCTGGTGAGCTGCTCCAGGTAGACGACGTCGGCCAGGTCCTGCTCGGGGAACCGCAGGATGGAGAAGGCGCCGCTCTCGCCGGCGTGGGCGCCGAAGCGGAACGGCATGACCTGGATGGTGACGTTGGGCCGGTCCGCCATGTCGATCAGGTGCTGCACCTGGGCCCGCATCACGGCCGGGCCGCCGACCGGGCGGCGCAGCGCGGCCTCGTCGATGACGGCCCACAGGTGCGGGCTCCGACCCTCCGTCAGCAGGGTCTGCCGGCGCATCCGGAGGCTGACCCGGCGCTCCAGTTCCTCGGCGCCGATCGCCGGGCGGCTCTGGCCGAAGACCGCGCGGGCGTACTCCTCCGCCTGCAGCAGGCCGGGGATGAACTGCACCTCGTAGGTGCGGATCAGCGCGGCGGCCTCCTCCAGACCGACGTAGGTCTGGAACCAGCCGGGCAGGACGTCGTTGAAGCTGTGCCACCAACCGGACTTGTTCGCCTCGCGGACCAGGCCGAGCAGGGCCTCGCGCTCCGTGGCGTCGTCGACGCCGTAGAGGCTGAGCAGATCGGCGACGTCGCGCTCCTTGAAGGAGACGCGGCCGAGCTCCATACGGCTGATCTTCGACTCGGAGGCGCGGATGGTGTAGCCGGCGTCCTCGCGGGTGATGCCCCGTCCCTCGCGCAGGCGCCGCAGCTGCGAGCCGAGGAGGATGCGGCGCACCATCGAGCCCCCGCCGGGCTGAACTGTGGTCATGCGGTCGGAAACCTCCACCTCGGGTCAAACAGCGCACAGTCTGCCATCAGTTGGGCGCGCTCGGTGCCCGTAGTGGCGCAACGATCTACTACTTCTGCATCACATCCTCCATCTTGCACGTGCATCTGGCGCTTGCATATGCCAAACATGCGACTGCACGTGAATCGACTCTTGCATCTGCAGTGGGCGCAGAGGACCATGGTGCACGTGCACTTGCACGCACCTGACAACTCCGCGGGCTTCGCGTCGACCGAACGCGCGACCCCACATGCCCTCCCGGCCGCGCCCCTGTGCGGCCGGGAGTTCGTGTGCGGGTGCGGGCTTACCGGCGGGCGGCCGAGCGGCCGAGCGAGTCGGAGGTGACCGGCATGACCCGGGTGGGTCCCGCCGTGTCCGCCCCCTTATGGGAGGAGCTCTTCATGAGCACCGGTACGGCCATCGCTGCCGACCCGTACGTGGTCAGCTGTACCCTCGTCCCTCGCTACGAAGCCGTCAGATCGGCCCGCGACTTCGCCAGGACCACCTTGCGGAACTGGGGACTCGACTCGCTCTTCGACGATGTCGCCCTGGTCGCCTCGGAGTTGGTGACCAACGCGCTGCGGCACGCCGTGGGCGCGCTGCCCGACGGCTGCGGCGCCCCGACGGCGCAGGTGCCCGCACAACTGGCCCGCCCGCAGGGCCCGGAGGGCCGCACCCCCATACGCATCAGCCTGGTGCACCGGGCGCCGCAGGTGGTGTGCGCGGTGAGCGACCCCAGCAGTCAGGGTCCGGTGGCGCGCGAGGCGGACTTCGTGGCGGAGTCCGGCCGCGGACTGCACCTGGTCGATTCCTTCAGCACGTCCTGGGGCTGGCACCCGCTGGCCGGGGCGGGCAAGGTCGTCTGGGCGCTGTTCGAGGCCGCACCCGCGGTCGGGACCGGTCGGCACCGCTCGGCCTGAGCCGGTCCGCACCGAGCCCCGACCGGACGCGAACCGGACCGGACGGGACGGGCAGCGGCCGCGACGCCGGGTTGGGGCGGGCGGAGGGTAGGGGCGGGTCGGGCGGAGGGGACCCGGTCGGCGACCTCGCACCGCACGGGCGGGCACCGCGACCGCAGGGAGACGGTCCACGGACGCCGCGTCGCCGAGCGGTCGGCCCGCACGCCCGAGGCCCGGCAGCAAGGGGAGGTCGGGAAGACGTCGGACCCGCACGGGGCCGGGCACGCAGCCGGGCCGCCGCGGCGTCCCCCACGACGGCCCCCGGAACGGGAAGCCCGAACACCTGGGCCCACCGGGTGCGGCGGGCCGACGGGCGGTCAGGTCGCCAGGTGGTCGAACTCCCCGTCCTTGGCGCCGAGGAGCAGTGCGGCTATCTCGGCCCGGGTGTAGATGAGCGCGGGGCCGTCCGGGAACCGGGAGTTGCGCATCGCCACCTCGCCGCCCGGAAGGGCCGCGAACTCGACGCAGTTGCCCTGCGAATTGCTGTGCCGGCTCTTCTGCCAGACGACCCCGTCGAGGTCCGCAGCCGCCATGCCGTTGTACGCGTCACCCATCATTGCCTCCCTGAGCCTGGCGTTCGCCTCACTTGACGTGATGATAGCTGGCCTGCACGTGCATCAGCACGGGACAAAGCGCGTGCATCTGACTCATCAGTAGCGTCGAACAACCGCACCGCGCGCCGGGCAAACCAGGTCAAACCAGAGCAGACGTCACGGCAAACGATCACCGTACGTATGGGCCGCTCTGCATCCCGTGGATCTTGACGCTCGCCGCCGGGCTTTACGCGCAGTCACATCGGCCACTGTGAGGAGCATCACGCACCCGGACACCAGTGCGCACAGCGCTTTGCCGGTGTTTGTCCGGCCTTGTGCCGTCACCACCAACCCCTCACGGGAGTCGACTGCAGTAAGGGCCCCGGTATGTCCTACGATCTCCGCCATGAGCACCGCAGCCATCCCGGGCGCGCCACTGCCCGTCCGTACGCCAGGCTCCCGTGCGCGGGGGCGCCACCGCCGTCCCGAGCGCCCCGAGGTCCCGGCCGGCTCCCCGGCCCTGCTGCTGGCCGTCCCGGCCACGGCCGGGCCCGAGGCCCGCCCGATCGTCGACGAGCTGCTCTCCATCGTGCGCGGCGAGCAGCCGGGCATCGAGATCGCCGCCGGCTACCTCGCGGCCGAGTCCGAGGACGCCCCGACCGTCTCCGACCTGCTGGCCATGGCCGCCGGCAACGGCGCGCCGCCGCCGATCGTGGTGCCGCTGCTCCCCGGTCCGCACGGCTTCCTGACGGAGCTGCACGAGGTGGCCGCGGCCGCCGGCTCCCCGGTGACCGACCCGCTGGGCCCGCACCCGCTGCTCGCCGAGGCCGTGCACGTCCGTCTCTCCGAGGCCGGTCTGGCCCGCGCCGACCGCGCCCGCCTGTTCGCGATCGCCACCTCCGCCGACGGCGTGGTCCTGACCGTCTCCGGCGGCGAGGACGCCGCCGCGGCTGCCGGAATCACCGGTGTGCTGCTCGCCGCGCGCCTCGCGGTGCCGGTGGTGGCCGCCGCCCTCGACGTCCCGGGTTCGGTCGCCGCCGCGGTCGACCACCTCAAGGCGACCGGTTCCGAGCGCCCGGCGCTCGCCCCGCTGGTGATCGGCCCGGAGGCGGACTCCGAGCTGCTGGCCACCGCCGCCGAGGAGACCGGCTGCCCGAGCGCCGCGCCGCTGGGCGCCTACCCGGCCGTCGGCCAGCTGATCGCCTCCACCTACCTGGCTGCGCTGCCGCCGCGGCCGGTCGACGAGGAGGAGCTGGCCGCCGCCGAGGCCGCCGCTCAGGCCGAGGCCGAGGAGACTGCCGTCGAGCAGTGAGCGGTGCGCGGTTCCCGACCGCGCACGCCGTGAATCGACGAGGGGCCCCGACCGCATCAGGTCGGGGCCCCTCCGCGCGTCCCGGGTCAGGCCGCATTGCCTCGGGGCCGCAGGACTCGGGCCGCGGGACTCGGGGTCCCTCCGTTGCGCGGACCTCGGGCCGCGGGTTCAGACGGGCAGCCGCCGGGTCGTTGCCGCCGCGTCGGCGAGCCGGATCGCGGGGGTGACGACCGCCCGGGGCGGCCCGTCCACCGCGGCCGGTGCGGCGGCGGCGTTCCACTCGGCCTTGCCCGGGCCCGGCCGCAGCTGCACGGCCTGCCGTTCACCGGCCTTGCGCAGGACGATCCGGGCCGGTTCGGGTGCCTGCGGGTCGAGCCACACCTCGTTGCCGCCGAAGGAGCAGTCCAGCACGGCGATGTCGTCCGGTTCACCGTCCGTGGTGGCCCGGAAGGCGACGCCTGCCTTCCGATAGCCCGTCAGGTGACTCCGACCGATCGTCACCGTCGCTCCGGCGAGCTGGTGTTCGGCGGTGGCGACGGCGTAGTCGGACTGGCCCGCGGCGTCGATCAGCAGGCCGTCGAAGACGGTGCCCCTGTCCCGGCCGAGCGCGTGCACGGCCACTCCCCCGGCGCCGTTGCCGTACAGCACGCCGCCGTTGTAGTCGAAGTCGTTGAGGTAGGCGCCGTGCTCGATGCCCCAGCCACCGTTGTGGTACGCGACGAAGCGTTCCAGGGTGTGGTGGTGACGGGCGTTCAGCCAGACGAAGACGCCGTTCTCGAGGTTGTTGTGGGCCAGGCAGCGCTCGAAGGTCCAGACGCCCTCGCTGGTCTCCGGCCACTCGTAGCCCGAGGCGCCGGTGGCGCCCTGGACGCCGACGGCCACGCAGTCGCGGGCGGTGCCGCCGGTGCCGGCGCCGAGCGAGAAGCCGGTGAGCCGGTAGCCGCGGGCGTTCGGCTCGTGGACGGTGCGGGAGGCAACGCAGGACTCGTAGGTGATGTCGTCGGACGGCGCCTGCGGGGTGCGGGTGTCCGGCGGGCCGTCCCACCAGTAGGCGTCCTCCCAGGTGTTGTGGCTGATGCAGCTGCGGAAGGTGATGCCGTGGCTGGCGTGCGGGACGAAGGCGTGGCTGCCGCTGTCGCGGACCACGACGCCCTCGACGACGGTGCCGCGGGAGGTGTCGCCGAGCATGTGGAAGTGCAGGCCGTACCGGCCGAGCACGGGCTCGGTGACGGGGCGCCGTTCCAGGTCTCCTTGCCCGGCTGCCGCGGGCCGAGCCAGCGCAGTGCGGCGTGCCGGACGTCGGCCCGGCGCGAACTGGCCAGGTGGACGTGGGCGCGGCCCCCGGCGGTGCCCTCGATCCGGACGCTGCGGGTCAGGTTGAGCACCTCGGCGCCGACCGCGACGCCGCCGCCGGCGGTCACCCGCGGGTGCGGGTGTGCCAGGGGTGCGGTCAGCGTGACGGTCATGCCGTCGACCCGTCTGATCGTGCACAGATCGTACCGGGTGGAGAATTCGTCCTCGCTCGGGGGTCCGGTCGGCGTGACGGCCAGCTCGTCGCCCGCCCGCCAGCCGACGGGCGGCTCGGCCAGCCGCAGCTCGGTGTCGCCGGCCCGCAGCGCGGTGGCGGCACGGACCCAGGCGGTCTTGGCGGCGCCGTCCAGCCGCAGGTAGCCGGCGCCGGCCACCCAGAGCCCGGTGTCCCCCTCCACCACCGTCATGCCGCCGCCGCGAAAGCTTCGTTCGTCAACGGACGGAAATCTCAGGGTGTGCACGGAGCCGTCCGCCGGGGCCAACGTCAGGATGCCGCGGACCTCCACGGCGCCCGCGGAGGAGAGCGTGAGGCTGCGCCCGGGCGCGAAGACCAGCGAGCCGCCCGGCTCGACCACCAGGGAGCCGATCGACGCGTCGGCGTCCAGCAGGACACGGTCGGCGATCCTGACGGCACTCCCCGCCCCGGGGACCGCACCGCCCCAGCCCGCCGGGTCGGACCAGCGGCGGCCCGTCAGGTCGACCGGGGAGGGCGAGGGGTCGACAGGAGCCGGGGCGGCCCGCGTGTGCCCGGCAGAGAGCCCCTCGGAGGCCGTGGGGAGGGGCGTGGCCGCCGTCGCGGGCGCGGCCGACGAGACGAGCGCGCGGCGGGCCAACTCGCCGCCGCCGACCGCGGCCGCGGCGGTGGAGATCCCGAGCCAGACGAGCATCCTGCGCCGGCCGACCCGGCGGTGCGGCGCCGGCCGTCGCGGCACTCCGCCGGACGCCGCCTCCCGGTGCTGCCCGTGGTGGTCCATGAGCGGTCGACCCCTCCCCGGGCCGTCGCCCGGCCCCCGTCCTGAAGCATGAACAGGCCGGTTTTCCCGGAAGGGCCTTGCCGGAAATCGACAGAAGTCGATCACGAAAAGATCGAGGGGTCGATCATGGAATATACCAAGATTGACTGTGATCGGCATCACACATATTTGCGGTTTGAACTTAACTCTGTCTAATGTCCTCCCACGTTCGTGGTCACACGGACCCAGTTGGCCCGAACGCCGAGTCCTGCCGGCGGTCCGACTGGCAATGCGAAACGCACTTCGGCAGGGGCGGGGGAACCAGGTAAGTCGCCCGGGAGCGGTCCAGCACCGCTCCCCGGCTTGGGGTGAAGCCGCACGCGCGGAAACGGCGAGGGATCGCCGGATCCTGCGCGCGCGGCCGGGCAACTCCAGCCCGAATCCGACAGCTCACCTCGCAGGCGTGGGAGAGGAACGCTGCTTCATGCTGTCCATCAACTCCAAGCGCGGCCGCCGCATTCTCGCCACCACCGGCGTCGTCGGCATCGGCCTCAGCATCCCGTCGCTGGCCGCCGGCACCGCCTCCGCCGCCTCGGTCTCCACCTGGGACAAGGTCGCCCAGTGCGAGTCCTCCGGCGACTGGCACATCAACACCGGCAACGGCTTCTACGGCGGCCTCCAGTTCACCAACAGCACCTGGACCTCCTTCGGCGGCGGCAGCTACGCCTCCCGCGCCGACCTGGCCACCAAGGACCAGCAGATCGCCGTCGCCGAGAAGGTGCTGGCCGTCCAGGGCCCCGGCGCCTGGCCCGTCTGCTCCGTCAAGGCCGGCCTGACCAAGGGCGGTCCGGCCCCCGAGATCAACACCGGCGGCTCCGCCTCCACCCCGGCCCCGGCGGCCACCACCCCCGCCAAGCCGGCCGCCCCGGCCGCGCCGGCCGCCTCCACCGGCTCGACCGCTTCCACCGGCACCTCGCAGGACGGCAAGGCCTGGCAGGGCCAGAAGTCCTGGCAGGGCCAGTGGAGCCACGGCGCCACCTACACCGTGCGGGCCGGCGACTGGCTGTCGACCATCGCCGAGCACAACCACGTCCAGGGCGGCTGGCAGAAGCTCTACGAGATCAACAAGTCGGTCCTGAAGAACGGTCCGCACACCATCTACCCGGGCCAGAAGCTGTCGCTGGGCACCCCGGCCAAGGCGTCCTCCACCCCGGCCCAGGCCGCCCCGGCCGCCGCCAAGCCGGCGACCACCGCGGTCAAGGCGAGCACCACCACGGCCGCGCAGACCGCCACCGGCTCCAAGGCCGCCGCGGTCGACTTCGCGCTCTCCAAGGTGGGCCAGGCCTACATCTACGGCGGCACCGGCAACGGCGGCTGGGACTGCTCCGGCCTCACCCAGGCCGCGCTGCGCGCCGCGGGCATCTCCGTCCCGCGCGTCGCCGCCGACCAGGCCGACTACTCCACCCGCGTCTCGCTGGACAACCTGCAGCCGGGCGACCTGCTGTTCTGGTCCAACAACGGCGCCAACTCGGGCGTGCACCACGTCGCCATGTACATCGGCGACGGCAAGTACGTCGAGGCCGCCAACCCGAGCGCCGGCGTCCGCGTCCAGACCATCGCCAACTGGGCCCCGGACTTCGCAGGCCGGGTCTGAACCACCCCTCCCGGCGTCGCGCACGCCGGGGCAGGCGCCCGAAGCCGTACCTGGGTCCCTCGGCCCGGGCGCTCCTCTCCCCTCCGCAGCCCCGGAGCGGCCTCCCGCCGCCCCGGGGCTTCGGCCTGCCCGCACGGATAGGCTGACGCTCCCACGGAGTTGAGGAGCCGCCATGGCAGCGAAGGTCACCGTCACGCTGGACGCCGATCTGGCGATCGAGGTCATGCTGGCCGTCGGGGCGGGCAGCCCGCAGGACGCGGTGGAGCTGATCGTCCGCGACTACCTGGCCCGCAGCCGCCGCACCGAGGCCCGCACCGGCGACGCCGCCGACGCCGAACGCACCGCCCGCCCCCACCGCACCGTCGAAGAGGGCTGAGGCACACGCCCAGGGGGCCAGCCGCCAGGGGCGCCGGGCCGACCACCAGGGGCGCGTGGGGCACCTCCCGCGCCCCTGAACGGTTGCCCCGCGCCCCTGAGTTGTTGCCCCGTGCCCCTGGGGCCCTGCCCCGGAAACGCCCGCGGCCCCGGAGAGAGGGCTCTCCGGGGCCGCAGGGGTGTGCCTCGGGCCCGTCGGCCCGGTGGCGGGGTCAGCGCACGCTGGCGCCGGTGGAGCCGCGCATCACGAGCTCCGGCTGGAACATGAACTCCGCGCGCTGCGCGGGGTTGCCTCCGACCTCCTCCAGCAGGGCGTCCACGGCCGCGATGGCCATGGCCTCCACCGGCTGGCGGATCGTGGTCAGCGGCGGCTCGGTGAACGCTATCAACGGCGAGTCGTCGAACCCGACCACCGAGACGTCCTGCGGCACCGCGAGGCCGCGCTGCCGGGCCGCCCGGATCGCGCCGAGCGCCATCATGTCGCTGCCGCACACGATCGCCGTGCAGCCCTTGTCGAGCAGCACGCCGGCCGCGGCGTGCCCGCCCTCCACGCTGAACAGCGTGTGGTGGATCCAGCCGTCGGCCTCCTCCTCGGTCACGCCGAGCAGTTCCTGCACGGCCGCCCGGAAGCCCTCGACCTTCCGGAGCACCGGTACGAAGCGCCGCTGCCCGATCGCGAGGCCGATCTTCGTGTGGCCGAGCTCGACCAGGTGCTGGACGGCCATCCACATCGCGGCGCGGTCGTCCGGGGAGATGAACGGCGCGGCGATCCGCTCGCTGTAGCCGTTGATCATCACGAACGGCACCTGGCGGCCGATCAGCTTGTTGTACCGCTCGTGGTCGGCGGTGGTGTCGGCGTGCAGTCCGGAGACGAACACGATGCCGGACACCCCCCGCTCCACCAGCAGCTCCACGAGTTCGTCCTCGGTGGAGCCGCCGGGGGTCTGGGTGCACAGCACCGGCGTGTAGCCGTGCCGGCTGAGCACCTGCTCGATCACCTGCGCGAGCGCGGGGAAGATCGGGTTGTTCAGCTCCGGGATGATCAGGCCGATCAGACCCGCGCTGCGCTGTCGCAGCCGGGTCGGCCTCTCGTACCCGAGTACGTCGAGGGCGGCCAGTACGGTCTGCCGGGTGGTCGCGGAGACGCCCGCCTTGCCGTTGAGGACGCGGCTGACGGTGGCTTCACTGACCCCCGCCTGCGCCGCGATGTCCGAGAGTCGCGCCGTAGTCACGATCCCAGAGCCTATTGCAACCATCTCAGACCGCCCACCATACGGTGCTGTCCGCTGCCAGCAGAATCTCGCCGTCCGCGGCCTCGGTGTCCGCGGAGGACAGCAGGATACGTCCGGGAGCCGCCATCCGGACCGGCGCACCGGTGGTGTTGGAGGTGCAGACGAAGGAGCCCTGCGCGCTGTCGCGGCGGAAGGCGAGCACGCCCTCCGGCGCGTCCAGCCAGGTCACCTCGGTGCCGGCGCCGAGCGCGGGGTGCTCGCGGCGGACGGCCAGCGCGGAGCGGTAGAGCTCCAGGGTGGAGGTCGGGTCGCCGGTCTGGACCTCCACGCTGAGGTCGGCCCACTCGGCGGGCTGCGGCAGCCAGCTCGGACCGCCCGCGGCGGGGCCGAAGCCGTACGGGGCCTCGGTGCCGGACCACGGGATCGGCACCCGGCAGCCGTCGCGGAAGCCGTCCTGGCCGGAGGCGCGCAGGAAGGACGGGTCCTGGCGGACCTCGTCCGGCAGGTCGGTGACGTCCGGCAGGCCGAGCTCCTCGCCCTGGTAGACGTAGGCGGAGCCGGGCAGGGCCAGCATCAGCAGGCTGGCGGCGCGGGCGCGGCGCAGGCCGAGCTCGCGGTCACCGGCGGTGCGGATCTGGGTGCCGAGGCCGGGCTCGTTGGCGAAGCGGGTGGCGTGCCGGGTGACGTCGTGGTTGGAGAGCACCCAGGTGGTGGGGGCGCCGACCGGGCGCATCGAGTCGAGCGAGACGTCGATCACCTCGCGCAGCTCGTCCGCGGACCAGGAGGTGCCCAGGTACTGGAAGTTGAACGCCTGGTGCAGCTCGTCGGGGCGGACGTAGTTGGCGGTGCGCTGGACGGTCGGGGTCCAGGCCTCGGCGACGCCGATCCGCTGGCCCGGGTACTCGTCGAGGATCTTGCGCCAGTCGCGGTAGATCTCGTGGACGCCGTCCTGGTCGAAGAAGGGCATCACGTCGTTGCCGAGCAGCTTGAGCTGGTCGCCCTCGCCGCCGATGTCGGGCAGGCCGGCCTGCTTGACCATGCCGTGCGCGACGTCGATCCGGAAGCCGTCGACGCCCATGTCCAGCCAGAACCGCAGGATCGAGCGGAACTCGTCGGCGACGGCCCGGTTCTCCCAGTTGAAGTCGGGCTGCTCGGGGGCGAAGAGGTGCAGGTACCACTCGCCCGGGGTGCCGTCCGGGTTGACGGAGCGGGTCCAGGCCGGGCCGCCGAAGATCGACTCCCAGTTGTTGGGCGGCAGCTCGCCGTTCTCGCCCTTGCCGGGGCGGAAGTGGTAGCGGTCGCGCAGCGGGGAGCCGGGACCCTCGCGCAGCGCGCGCTGGAACCACTCGTGCTGGTCGGAGGAGTGGTTGGGGACGAGGTCGACGATGATCCGCAGGCCGAGCGCGTGCGCGTCGCGGATCAGCCCGTCGGCGTCCAGCAGGGTGCCGAACATCGGGTCGACCGCGCGGTAGTCGGAGACGTCGTAGCCGGCGTCGGCCTGCGGGGAGGCGTAGAAGGGGGAGAGCCAGACCGCGTCGACGCCGAGGTCGCGCAGGTAGGGCAGGCGGCTGCGGATGCCCGGCAGGTCGCCCATGCCGTCGCCGTTGGAGTCGGCGAAGCTGCGCGGGTACACCTGGTAGATGACCGCGTCCCGCCACCAGCCTCTGCTCGCGCCCGCACTCGCTGCGATGGGCTCGGCGGCGGTATCGGGGGCGGGCCGGGAGGCGTCGGCCAGGTTCTGGGTCATGGGTCAGTCATCCCTTGGGGAATCGCGGCGGACGGAGCGTGGTGTGACGGTACGTCGGACCGACGGCCTCGGCGGGTGCTTCGGCCGTCCGGTGCGTGCGTTCGTCAGGACTTGGCCGCACCTGCGGTGAGTCCGGTGACGAGGTGGCGCTGGACGAGGTAGAAGACCAGGGCGGCGGGCAGCGCGATGAGCACCGAGGTGGTGGCCATCAGCTGCCACTGGTGGTCGTGCTCGCTGATGAAGGACTGCAGGCCGACCGCGAGCGTGTACTTGTCCGAGCTGAGCATGAAGGTCGAGGCGAAGGCGACCTCGGCCCAGGCGGTGAGGAAGGAGTAGAAGGCGGCGACGGCCAGGCCCGGGCGGGCCAGCGGCAGGATCAGCCGCCAGAAGGTGCCGAACGGGGAGAGCCCGTCGACCCGGCCGGCCTCGTCGATCTCCACCGGGATGGTGTCGAAGTAGCCCTTCAGCAGCCAGGCGCAGTACGGGACGGTGGTGCCGGAGTAGACCAGGATCAGGCCGAGGTAGCTGTCCAGCAGCTGCAGGTTGGACAGGATGTAGTACATCGGGACGATCAGCACGGCGATCGGGAACATCTGGGTCACCAGCAGCGTCCACATCAGCTGCTTGTGGCCCGCGAAGCGCATCCGGGAGACGGCGTAGCCGGTGCTGGCGGCGAGCATGACGCCGACGACCGTGGTGCCGCCGGCGACGATCACCGAGTTGCCGAACCAGCTGAAGAAGTCGGTCTGGTTGAGCACCTTGTCGTAGTTCGACAGGGTCGCCTTGCCGAGGATCTGACCCGGGTGCAGGTAGTCCATGTCGTCCGGGCCCAGCGAGATGTAGGCGATGTAGACGACGGGGAAGAGCGCGATCAGGCTGGCGGTGATCAGCGCGAGGTGGCTGAGCACGGAGGCGACGGGGCTGCGCTGCTCGCGGCTGCGGACCTTGGCCGGCCGGGCGGCGTGGGCGGCCGCGGGGCGGGCGGCCGGTCGATCGGTGGTGGTGGTCATCGGGGTACCTGCCTCGTGGATGTCGCTGGTCTGCTGGATGCTCGCGGCGCTCAGCCGTTCGCCTGCTCGTTGCGGGCGAGCCAACGGCGGTAGAAGCTGGTGAAGACGATCAGGAGCGAGAGCAGCAGGACGCCGTAGGTGGCGGACTGCGCGTAGTCGCGGGGCATCTGGCCGAAGCCGAGGCGGTAGGCCCAGGTGACCAGGATCTGGGCGTCGGGCGCGCCGTTGCCGAACAGCAGGAAGATGACGGCGAACTGGTTGAAGGTCCAGATCACGCCGAGCAGGACGACGGTGCTGCTGACGGTGCGCAGGCCCGGCAGGGTGACGTAGCGGAAGCGCTGCCAGGGGCTGGCGCCGTCCATCTCCGCGGCCTCGTAGAGCTCGGCCGGGATGGACTGCAGGCCGCCGAGGAGCGAGACCATCATGAAGGGCACGCCGACCCAGGTGTTGACGGCGATGGCGGCGGCCTTCTGCGCGAACGGGTCGGAGAGCCAGCCGGGCTCGGGCAGGCCCACCGAGCCGAGGACGGCGTTGATGGCGCCGCCGTCGGCGAGCATCAGGCGCCAGGAGAAGACGGTGACGAAGGTCGGCACGGCCCAGGGCAGGATCAGCAGCATGCGGTAGAGGCCGCGGCCGCGGAGCTTCTGGTTGAGCAGCAGGGCGAGCGCCAGGCCGATGGTGTAGTGCAGGAGGACGCAGATGGCCGTCCAGGCGATCGTCCACACGAAGTGCGACCAGAAGCGGTCGTACGAGCCGGGGCCCCAGAGCACGTCGGCGTAGTTGTGCAGGCCGACGAACGTGAAGCTGTCCGGGATGTGGTTGACGCCGATCTGGCGGCCGGTGTTGAGGCTGGTGGCGTCGGTGAGCGTCAGGTAGACGCCGCGCACGAGCGGGTAGCCGACCAGCACGCCGAGCACGACCACGACCGGCGCGATCATGGCGTAGGCGTACCAGTACTTGCTGTACGAGAGCTTGATGCGCTCCACGAGGCCCGGACGCGGTTCGCGGCCGCGGCTGCTCTTGCCGGGAGCGCCCTGCACGGCGACTGCCATTGTTGACACCTTTTCGGGAGGTCCGCCGCCTCGCGTCGGCGACTGGGTCTTCGTACGGGGGTGGCCGACGGCCGCCCGGCCCACCAGGGGGTGGGCCGGGCGGCCGGGGGTGTTACTTGGCGAAGCCGGGGAGGAGCTTCGCGTAGTCGACGGCGGTGGCGTCGAGGCCGGTCTTGGTGTCGGCCTGGCCCTGGACGATCTTGGCGAGGTTGGTGCCGATCGAGGCGAACAGCGAGCCGTACTCGGGCAGCTCGGGCCGCGGCTGGGCGGAGCTCAGGATGGCCTGGTAGCCCGCGATGCCCAGGTTGGCCTTGACCTCGGCGGTGTAGGCGTCACCACGGGTCGGCAGGGTGGAGTTCTTCAGCGCGAGGGTGCTCTGGCTCTCGGCCGAGGTCAGGAACGCGGCGAGCTTCTCGGCAGCCGCCTTGTGGGCGGCGTCGGAGCCGGCGTAGACGGAGACGTTGTGGCCGCCGGTGGGGGCGCCGGCCTTGCCGGTGGAGCCGGCCGGGACGGGGGCGATGCCCAGGTTCGCCTTGTTGCTGAACGCGGCGCCCTTGTAGATGTTGGTGATCTCCCAGGGGCCCTGGATGATCATCGCGACCTTGCCGGTGTTGAAGGCGTCCATCATGTGGGCGTACGAGTCGGTCGTGGTGTCGGCCTTGACCGTGCCGGGCGAGGTGAACATCGTCTTGTAGGTCTCGACGGCCTTGGTGGCCTCGGGCGAGTTGACGGTGATCTTCTTGCCCTTGGCGTCCACCATGTCGGTGCCCTCGCCGAAGAGGAACGGCATCGCGTAGTAGCCGTCGCCGGCCCGCATGAAGAAGCCGTCGACACCCGCCTTGTCCTTGATCAGGGCGGCGTCGGCCTTGAGCTCGTCCCAGGTCGCGGGGGCCTTGGTGATGCCGGCCTTCGTGAACAGGTCCTTGTTGTAGAGGAGGCCGAGGGTGTCGGTGACCAGCGGGGCGCCGTAGGTCTTGCCGTCGAACTTGGCCTGCTGGACCAGGCTCGGCTGGAAGGCGGCGGCGTCGGGGAGCGCCGGGGTGCCGTCCAGCGGCTCCAGGAAGCCGGCCTTGGCGAAGGCGGAGGTCCAGCCGACCTCGGAGCGGAAGGCGTCCGGTGCGCCCTTGGCGCCCATCGCGGTCTGCAGCTTGTTCTGCGCCTGGTCGAACGGCACGTTGACGAAGTTGACCTTGATGTTCGGGTTGGCGGCCTCGAACTTCTGGACCAGCGCCTGGTAGGTCGGAGCCTCGTTGGTGGCGTTGGACGTGTCCCAGTAGGTGATGGTGACCGGACCGCCGTCGCCCTTGGCGTCCGAGCCGGAGCCGCTGCTACCACAGGCTGCAAGGGAAACCGCAAGGGCCGCAACGAGAGCGGAGGCCGCGATGCCACGCCGCATGAGAACTCCTAGGAAGGTGGGGGTGCCCGAATTGGTGGAGGACCGCGCATAATGGCTGTCCCGTGCCGACTGCGCCGTTGCGGCCGTCGGGCTTGTGGAGGAACGTAACAGCGCCGAAAGCCAACCTGAAAGCCCTTGCAGCAACTTTCTGCAAGCGTGATTCAGATCGTTACATCCGCGTGTCCTCCGAGTTGCCGTCGCGCTAACCGCTCCCTCGACCCCTGTGACCTGCGTCGCTCCTGGTCGGCCGGGGCATGCGAACGGCCCGCGCCGTCCGGGTCGTCCCCGGCGGCACGGGCCGTCGTTGCGGTGGTTTGCAGCAACCGTTCTCAGTCGGACGGGCCCACCGCCCCTCCCGGACGGTCGCCGGGCCTCAGGCGGTGCCGAGGCGCAGCACCGTCGTCGAGCGGAACTCCTCGCCCGGGCGCAGCACCGTCGACGGGTACGAGGGCTGGTGCGGCGAGTCCGGGTGGTGCTGGGTCTCCAGCGCGACGCCGGCGTAGGGGCCGTACGGGACGCCGCGGGCGCCGGTGACCGCGCCCTGGAAGCCGTTGGCCGTGTAGACCTGGATGCCCGGCTCGGTGGTGAGCACCTCCAGGGTGCGGCCGCTCTCCGGGTCCTCCAGCAGGGCGGCGCGGGACGGGCCGCCGTCGGCGGGGCGCTCGCGCAGCACCCAGTTGTGGTCGTAGCCGTGGGCCGCCGCCACCTGCGGGTGGTTCTCGGCGATGCCCTTGCCGAGCGGCCGGGCGGTGGTGAAGTCGAAGGGCGTGCCGGCCACCGCCTCGAACGGGCCGAGCGGGATCTGCCGGGCGTCCACCGGGGTGTAGTGGTCCGCGTCCAGGGTGAGCAGGTGGCCGAGCACGTCGCCGCTGCCCTCGCCCGCGAGGTTGAAGTAGGCGTGATTGGTCAGGTTGACGACGGTGGGCTTGCTGGTGACCGCGTGGTAGTCGATGGTCACCGCGTCGGCGGAGAGCGTGTACGAGACGGTGACGTCGAGGCTGCCGGGGAAGCCCTGGTCGCCGTCGGGGCTGTGCAGCGTGAGCCGGACGCCGCCGGGGATCTCCTCGGCCTCCCAGATCCGGTGGGCGAAGCCGTCCGGGCCGCCGTGCAGGGTGACGCCGTTGCCGGTGGGGGCGAGCGGGTGGTCCTCGCCGTCGAGGGTGATCCGGCAGTCGGCGATCCGGTTGGCGTAGCGGCCGACGGTGCTGCCGTAGTGGCGGGCGGCGCCGAGGACCTGCGGGAGGTCCTCGGTGGAGAGCAGGATCTGGGCGGGCGTGCCGGAGCGGTCGGGCGCGGTGAGGGTGTGCAGGGTGGCGCCGAGGGTGAGGACGCTGGCCTCCAGCGGGCCGTTGCGCAAGGTCCAGCGCTCGATCGCCGCGCCCGCACCACTGGGTTCGAAGGGCCCGTGCCGGACCTCCGTGGCCTGTGCGGATGCCGCCATGGCCTGCTCCTCACCGAAGCGGCCGCGACCGCCTCACCTCGACTGCTGTTCGATTATGAGCGATCTTGTCGCCCCGGGAGCAGCCTAGCCCGGCCGGGGCCTGGTACGGCGCTGCTGCGCGGTGCGTGCCCCGGCCGGTCGCGGGTTCCGGACGGGCTCAGCCGTCGTCGCCGGTGCGGGAGTCCTTGTCGGGCAGCCCGAGGGCGGCCGCCAGGCCCTCCGGCCCGGTGCCCGCTTTGCGGTGCACGGCGGCCAGTCGGCGGTGCACCAGGCTGAGCGGCAGGTCGAGGTGGTCGGCGATCCGCTGCGGCGGCAGTCCGCGCACGGCGAGTTCGGCGACCTCCCACTCGTGCTGGCTGAGGGCGTCCTTGGTGAGCGTGCGCAGCCGGTTCGGGCGCAGCCCGGAGACGGCGAGCTCGCGGCGGGCGCGGGCGACCAGGCCGTCGGCGCCGCACTGCTGGGCGAGTTCCATGCCCTGGTAGAGGTACTCGCCGGCGTCGACCAGCCGGCCGCTGCGGCGCAGCGCGGCGCCGAGGTCCACCAGGGCGTGCGCGTGCTCGTGGCCGGCCGGGGACTGGCCGAGCACGGCGACGGCCTCCTCCAGCAGCTCGACCGCGACCGGGCCGTCGGTGACGGCGGCCTGCAGCCGCAGGGCGGCGCCGACCGCGGAGGCCGAGCCGAAGGTGCGCGCCCGGTCGACGGCGTCCTGCGCGTGCTTGCGGGCCTCCTCCGGGTCGTCCGGGGCGAGGGCGAGCGCGAGGTGGCCGGCCCAGGGCGCCCAGACGGTGTTGTAGCGGCCGCGGGCGTCGAGCTGCCGGCCGACCTCGGTGAGGACCTCGACGGCCCGGGCGCGGTCGCCGCGGGCGAGCAGCAGCTTGCCGTAGAGGGTGGGCGCGTCGGGCAGCACCATCGCGGTCTCGTGGTACGGCGGGGCGAAGCGGTACTGCTCGGCGAGCTCCCAGGCCTCCTGGACGCGGCCGCGGGCGAGCAGGGTGTCGGCGAGGACGCCGACGATGTCCCACTGCAGCGGCAGGTCGGGGGCGATCCGCTCGGAGATCCGCAGTCCGCGGCGGAGGAAGTCCTCGGCCTCCAGCAGGAAGCCGCGGCGGAACCGGACGAGGCCCATCAGGAAGTAGGCGAAGCCGCGGTGCGCGCCGCTCCACCCGGCGACCTCGAACTCCATGATGGCGTCGGAGAACAGCCGCTCGGCGCGGATGAGCTCGTCGGTGTAGGTGAGCGTGAGGCCGATCAGGGCGGGCAGCTCGAAGCCCCAGGTGGTGCCCGTCCAGCGGAGTTCTGCGGGCAGCCGGCCGTCGACCAGCGCCCGGTCGGCGAGCTCCACGGCGCGGGCGGCGGACCCGCCGCGCAGGGTGAGGTCCCAGGCCTGCATGGCCACCAGGGCGCGCTCGGCGCTGTCCCGGCCGGTGAGCGAGGTGGCCAGGTCCTCCAGCCGCCGGGAGCGGCCGACCGCGTCGTCCTCGTCGCGCTGGAAGGCGGCCCACATGAAGTGCGCGGCCTCCAGGCGGAGCCGGCCGGGGCCCTGCGGGGTGCGCTGCGCCTCCTCGTGGCAGACCGCGGCGGCCCGGGTCAGCTGGCCGGCGTGGGCGAGCGCCTCGGAGAGCCGGAAGGTGGCGTCGACCCGCAGCGCGGGGCTGAGGCCGTTCTCCGGCTCCAGGGCGACGGTGAGCTGGTTGACGGTGGCGGCCGGGTCGGTGAGCAGGGCGGAGCAGCCGAGCTCGTACATCACCTCGGCGCGGATCTCCTCGTCCGGCGGCTCGTTGAGGGCGCGCTCCAGGCAGCGCTTGGCGGCGTCCGGGGCGCCGATGGCCAGGTGCTCCTGGGCGGCTTTGCGCAGCTTGCGGACGATCGCGTCGTCGCCCTCGGGCAGCACCTCCAGCAGGTGCCGGGAGGCGGCGAGCATGGTGCCGCCGGCGTTCTCGATGGCGGTGGCCGCGATGCCGTGCATGGCGGTCTTGGTGGCGGCCGGCATCGTCAGGTAGATCGAGGTGCCGATCAGCGGGTGGACGAACTCCAGCCGGCCGTTGGGCTGGCTGGTGAGGACGCGCTGGCGGCGCAGCTGGCGGACGGACTCCTCGGCCTGGTCCGGGCCCTGGGCGGAGATCGCGGCGGCGAGGGTCTGCCGGATGTCGGTGCCGAGCAGCGCGGCGGCCCAGGCGAACCGCAGGGTGGTCGGGCCGAGCTTGTCCAGCCAGTGCTGCAGGGTCTCGCCGCGGGCGGCGGCGGCGAGGTCGTGCAGCCTGCGGGCGTTCTCCTCGCTGGGCTCCAGCGCCTGGTCGCGGACCTCGCGGAGCAGCGCGACGACCTCGTACGGGGTGCCGCCGGTGACGGCCCAGACCTGACGGCAGAAGGCGTCCTCGGCGTGCGGGCCGAGTTCGGCGCGGACGAGGTCGGCGACGGTGTCCGGGGTGAGCCGGCGCAGTTCGTGGCGGTGCTGGGCGATGGACTCGACCTGGTGGCGCAGCGGCAGCGCCTTGTGGTCGAACTCGTCGCGGTAGGCGAGGACGAGCAGCACCGGCAGTTCGCGCGAGCGGACGGCGAACGCGGCGAGCCAGCTGAGGGACTCCTGGTCGGCCCAGTGCAGGTCGTCGACGACCATGACCAACGGGGCCCGGCGCGGCGCGAGTTGGGTGAAGACGAAGTCGAGGCCGTCGCGCACGCCCTGCGGGTCGAGGGGCTCCAGCTCGTCGGACGGCGGGACGAGGCCGATGGCGGGGCCGACGATGCCGTACCAGTTGCCGAAGACCTCCTGCTTCTCCTCCTCGGGCAGCGAGCCGAGCACCGGCTGCAGCAGCTGCCGCAGCACGCGGAAGGGTTCGTTGCGCTGGCGCTCGCCGCCGCGGGCGAAGAGCACGGTGCAGCCGGGCTGGAGCTTGCCCAGGCGGCGGACCCGGTGCAGCAGCGAGGTCTTGCCCATGCCGCCGGGGCCGGAGTAGCAGAGCACCTCGCCGATCTCGGTGCCGCCGGCGGCGAACTTGCGGCACAGCCGGGCGACCGCCTCGTCGGCGGTGTGCAGCTCGGTGTCCCGCTCGCGCAGTGTCTCCTCGGCCGGAGAGGTGACGTACTCCTTTTCGCCCTGCCCGTTCTGATCTGCCGACACCGCCGCGCCTCCGCCTCTTCCGTTCCTCGTTCCGCCCACGACCCTAGCGCCGTGCACGCCCGCGCGGGCGGCATTCGTGCAGGCCGGGCGGGAGTCGAGGGTTGAGGGTGCAGGGCCCGGGCAAATGCCCTGGTGCGCATGCCATCTGATGATCCGATCGGGTAGTCTGCCGGGCCGGACGGCGCAGTGGATCTTCCGCACGTCCCAGTATCAGCATCGGGGTCACCGTACGACGCGCGAACGCACAGCACCGGATCCGAGAGTCACCTCGCTGGGAGCACCATGTCCGACGACAGCTCGCTCGACTTCCCTTTCCCGCACCGGCGCAGCGGGCACCACGCCCACGCCGCCGAGCGGCACCGCTCCTGGCTCGCCCGCCACCGCGAACTCGCGGACGTCGCGGACGCGGCGGTGTACGGCCACTGGGAGGTCGCAGAGCTCGCGGCGCTCAGCCATCCGGACGCGGGACCGGAGGAACTCGCCCTCGCCGCGGACATGTTGGGCTTCTTCTTCCTCTTCGACGACCAGTTCGACAGCGCCCTGGGCCGGCGCCCCACCGAGGTGTCCCGGATCTGCGAACGGCTGACCGCGCTCCTCTACGGCGCCCTGCCGGACGGCACCTCCGGCGTGGAACGGGCCTTCGCCGACCTCTGGAGACGGTCCACGGCCGGCATGCCCGGCCGCTGGCGGGCCCGGGCCGCCGCCAACTGGGAGTGGTACTTCGCCAGCCACCCCGCCGAGGCCGCCGGCCGGCTCTCCGGCCGGATCCCGGACCGCGAGGGCTACTTGATGCTCCGCCGGGGAACGGCCGCCATGGAGACCATCTTCGACATGGTGGAACGGCTCGGCGGATTCACCGTGCCGCAGGGCACCTTCCACCACCCCGTGCTGCGGCAACTGCGCCAGGTCGCCGCGGACATCCCCTCGTACAGCAACGACGTCCGTTCCTACCCGCTGGAGGCACCGCGCGGGGACGTGTACAACCTGGTGATGATCGTCCAGCGCGAACGTTCCTGCCCGCCGGAGGAGGCCTGCTCGATCGTCCTCGCCGAGGCGCAGCTGCTGGTCGACCGCTACACCCGGCTGATCGCCGAACTGCCCTGCGCCTTCCGCGAGCTGGAACTCGACGAGGAGCAGCGCGCCGTCGCGCAGCGCTACGCCGACGGCATGACCGCCTGGCTGGCGGGCTACCTGCACTGGGAACGGTGGACGGGCCGCTACCGCACCGCGTGACCGGCGATGCACCCACCGTAGCGGACCCGGAGCCCCGCGACCAGAGCCCCCGGCACACGTGTACGGAGAATTCGGCCGCACCAGCAGCACGAAGAGCTGCGCAATGCGAGGGCAGCACCTCAGGGCGCGGGAACTGCGCGGTCCGGGAGCGGGTCTCCATGCGATTCGGGCTGAGCCCTGAGGCACCCACATCCGGATTGCGCAGTTCTCCCCCCGGTCTTCGGCCGGGAGGTGCCCCCACGCCCTCTGATCGTCCTCACCGCCCGCTGCGGGCCCGTGCCGCGCGGACGGCCTCCTCGATCCGCTCCGGCGGGATCCGCACGCCGGAGGCGATCCGCCCGCCGACCGCACCGAGCGCGGCCGCCGCACTCTGCGCCCACAAGTGCTCGATCAGCACCACCACGGCGACGCTGCCCGGGGCGAGCAGGGCGGCCGCCTCCTGCGCGTCGGCCGGTCCGATCAGCGGCAGCTCGTGCCCGCCGGCCGCGACCACCCCGTGCAGGTGCTCGACCTCACCGACCTCCGCGTACTCGACGGCGCCGTCGGCGCGGCGGGTGACCACCAGGGCGTCGACCACCCGGATGTCCCCGGCCGTCCGCAGGGCGGCGAGGGCGCGGGCGCTCTCGGCGGTGATGGCCTCCTGCGGGAACGTCAGGACGATCAGTTCGGCCGGCCCCATCCAGGGCACTCCTTCCGTCGGCGGTTCCCCGCGGTGGCCCCCGGATGCGGATCAAAGCACAGCCCGGGCCCGGTGCCGCGGAGGCGGGGCGCGGACGGCGCACGCCGCTGGCGGGCGGCCGGGCCCCGTGGTCTCTGGGAAGCACGGCACCGTGCCGTGCATCCGGGACGAGGAGGCCCCGACCATGACGATCCCCGCCGCCAAGCTGTCCAATCCCGCCGTTCGCGCCCTGGTCACCGCGATCAACGGGGGCGACCCGAAGGCGTTCTTCGACGTGCTGACCCCGGACGCCACGATGTCCGACGACGGCTCGGACCGCCCGCTGGCGGCCTGGGCGGAGCGGGAGATCTTCTCCTCCCGGGGCCACATGGACGTCCAGACGGAGAAGGACGGCGGCCTCGCCCTGATCGCCAACTACCGCAACGACACCTGGGGCGAGATGCGCACCGCGTGGCGGTTCACCGTGGACGGGGAGCGGATCAGCCGTTTCGAGACCGGCCAGGCGTAGGCTCCGCAGCCCGCCCGCGGACCCCTGAACGCCCCGGGCTGAACGCCCCGGCGCCGCCCCCGCGCAGCCCGCCGGGCACAGGTGGTGAAGCGCTTCGACACCGGGTCTGGACACAGTCCATCTGCCTCTCTAAGCTCTCCGGGCAGGACAGCATCGAGCCGCACAGCAGACATCGTCGAAGCGCTTCACCATCGGCGCCCGGCCGTGTCGCGAGATGGAGCACCAGATGGTCACGCTCGCCCAGGTCGCCCGGCACGCCGGGGTGTCCCCGAGCACGGTCTCGTACGTCATCAGCGGCAAGCGGTCCATCTCGCAGGACACCCGGCTGCGGGTGGAGCGCAGCATCGCCGAGCTCGGCTACCACCCGCACGCCGGGGCCCGGGCGCTGGCCAGCAACCGTTCCAACGTGATCGCCCTGATGATCCCGCTGCGCACCGACATGTTCGTGCCGGTGATGATGGAGATCGCCATCGCGATCACCACCACCGCCCGCCGGTTCGGCCACGACGTGCTGCTGCTGACCAGCGAGGAGGGCCCGTCCGCGGTGAAGCGCGTCGCCGCCAGCGGACTGGCCGACGCGATGATCCTCATGGACGTCGAACTCGAGGACGAGCGGATCCCGCTGCTGCGGCAGACCGGGGCGGCGGCCGCGCTGATCGGCCTGCCCGCCGACCCGGCCGGGCTCACCTGCGTCGACCTCGACTTCGAGGCCACCGGCGCGCTGGCCGCCGACCACCTCGCCGACCTCGGCCACCGCGAGGTGGCACTGATCGGGGCCGCCGAGTCGGTCTACCGCCGGCACACCGGGTTCGCCGAGCGCACCCTGGCCGGCTTCCGGCAGCAGGCGGCCGCCCGTGGCCTGGGCTTCCTGCACCGCCCCTGCGGGGCCGGCCCCGAGGCGGCCAGCGGGACGCTCTCGCGGATCCTGCAGGAGCGGCCGAACACCACGGGATTCGTGGTGCAGAACGAAGCCGCGCTGCCGCACCTGCTCAGCCAGCTCCGGCAGTCCGGACGGGCCGTGCCGGAGGACGTCTCCGTCGTCGCGGTCTGCCCCGACGAGGTGGCCCTGCACTCCGCCCCGCAGCTCACCTCGGTCTCCATCCCCGCGCAGGAGATGGGCCGGCGCGCGGTCGAGCTGCTGATGGCCCAGACCGGCGGTGAGGACACCTCCGGGCTGACCCTGCTGCGCCCCACCCTCATCGTGCGGGAGTCCAGCGGTCCCGCCCCGCGGGCCGACTGACGCACCGACCGACGCACCGACCGACGCACCGGACGCATCGCCGGGCCGTCCCCTCGTCCGATCCCCCGCACCACCCGCTCCACCCGGCCGCTCGCGCGCATCGCCGATTCCCGGGAGCCGGGCGCACCCGCACGCGCCCGTACCCCGTCGATCCCGCACGCCGGGGCGCAGCCCGCGCCGGCGCGCCCCGCGCTGCCCGCGCGCAACCCCCAGGAGCCGTCCCGTGAACCACCCCCTGCCCATCCCCCCGCCGGAGAAGCCCGAGGCCCCCGGTGTGCTGCGCGAGCACGACGGCGCCCTGGAGTGGCACGGCCACCTGGAGACCCTGCGGGTGGAGCCCTGGGGCCCGGACGCGATCCGGGTGCGGGCGGTGCGCGGCGGGCGGCTGCGGCCCGACCTGCCGGGGGCGCTCGCCGAGCGTCCGCCGGCCGCGCCGCAGGCCGCGGTGAAGACCGAGGGCGGCGTCGGGCGGGTCGTCAACGGCGCGATCACCGCCGAGGTCACGGAGCGCGGGATCGTCCGCTTCCTGCGGGCCGACGGCAGCGAACTGCTCTCCGAGCGGCCCGCGCACTTCTGGTGGCCCGGCGCCCGGCTCTACACGCCGACCGGCAACGGCTACCACCGGCTGGAGCAGTGCTTCGCCGCGTACGACGGCGAGAAGCTGTTCGGTCTCGGTCAGCACCGGCACGGGCTGCTCGACCAGAAGGGCGCCACGATCGACCTGGTGCAGCGCAACGCCGAGGTGTCGATCCCGGTGTTGCTCTCGGACCGCGGCTACCTGCTGCTGTGGAACAACCCGGCGATCGGCCGGGTGGAGCTGGCCGTCAACGGCACCCGCTGGGTCGCGGACAGCGCCCGCCAGTTCGACTACTGGATCACCGCCGGGCAGCCGGCCGAGACCCTGGCCCGGTACGCCGACGCCACCGGCCACTCCCCCGAATCCCGTCGTGGGCCACCGGGTTCTGGCAGTGCAAGCTGCGCTACCGCACCCAGGAGGAGCTGCTCTCCGTCGCCCGCGAGCACAGGCGGCGCGGTCTGCCGCTGTCCGTGATCGTCAACGACTTCTTCCACTGGACGCACCTCGGCGAGTGGAAGCTCGACCCCGCCGAGTGGCCCGACCCGGCCGCCATGGTCCGCGAACTGGACGACATGGGCGTGCGGTTGATGGTCTCCGTCTGGCCCTCCGTCAGCCCGCTCAGCGAGAACCACGCCGAGATGGAGCGCCGCGGCCTGCTGATCGGCACCGAGTACGGCCCGATGGCGCACGCCGAGTGGCCGGACAAGGGGGTCGACTCCACCGTCCAGGTCGCCTTCTACGACGCCACCAACCCGGAGGCCCGGGAGTTCCTCTGGGAGCGGATCGCGCAGAACTACCTCGCGCACGGCATCAAGGTCTGGTGGCTGGACGCCTGCGAGCCGGAGATCAACCCCGGCCACCAGGCCAACCTGCGCTACCACGCCGGGCCCGGCCTGGAGGTCGGCAACCTGTACCCGCGGGAGAACGCCCGCGCCTTCCACGAGGGCATGCTCGCCGCCGGCGAGAGCGAGGTGGTCACCCTCAACCGCTCGTCCTGGGCCGGCGCCCAGCGCTACGGCGCCGCGCTGTGGTCCGGCGACATCGGCACCGACTTCGCCACCCTGCGTGACCAGACCAGGGCCGGTCTGCACGTGATGGTCTCCGGGATCCCCTGGTGGACGACCGACATCGGCGGCTTCCACGGCGGCGACCCGGACGACCCGGCCTACCGGGAGGTGGTCGTCCGCTGGTTCCAGTACGGCGCCTTCTGCCCGCTGTTCCGGCTGCACGGCTACCGCGAGCCGTGGATGCCGCTCGGCCCGGCGATGACCGGCGGCCCCAACGAGGTCTGGTCGTACGGCGAGGAGGCGTACGGGATCTTCAGCAGCTACCTGCACCTGCGCGAGCGGCTGCGGCCGTACGTCCAGGAGCAGATGCGGCACACCGCCGAGACCGGCGTGCCGCCGATGCGGCCGCTGTTCGTGGAGTTCCCCGAGGACCCGGCGGCCTGGGAGGTCGGCGACCAGTTCCTGCTCGGGCCGGACCTGCTCGTCGCGCCGGTGGTCGAGGCCGGCGCCCGGCGGCGCAGCGTCCTGCTGCCCGCCGGGGCGACCTGGCGCTGCGCCTGGACGGACGAGGTGCACCCGGGCGGCACCACGGTGACCGCGGACGCCCCGCTCGACCGGATCCCGCTCTACCTGCGCGACGGCGCCCGGCTGCCGATCTGACCCGGGCCCGCCCCCACTCCGTGGCAAGGAGGCCACCATGCACCCCACCGCCCTGCACCAGACGCCGCACCCGGCCGCCGCGCAGCACCCCGCCGCGCCGAACCGCGGCCGTACCGCCCCCACCGGCCGGTTCGGCCCGCCGCCGGCGGCGCCGTACCGGCAGGCCCAGCCCGTGCCGCAGACCCGCCGCCCCGCCGCCGGGCTGCTCGCCCCCGAGGAGCACCAGTTGCTGCTCCTGCTCGCCGAGGGGCTGCCACTGGACGCCGTCGCCCGCCGGCTGTCCACCTCCAGCCGACCGCTGCACCGCCGGATCCGGGTGCTCTGCGACCGGATCGGGGTGCGCACCCCGCTGCAGGCCGCGGTCCGGGCCGCCCGGCGCGGCCTGATCTGACCGCCCGCCGGCTCCACGGCAGGAGCCGACGGCACCCGAACCGGAGGGAGAACCCGTGCCGCTGACCGACCTGCCCTACGAGGACCTGCTGCGCTACCGCCCGGAGCCGGCCGTCCCCGCCGACCTGGACGCCTTCTGGGACGACACGCTCGCCGAGGCCCGGGCGCACGGCGGCCCGGCCTCGGTCACCCCGGTCGGCGACAGCCTGCTGCGCGGCGCCGAGGTGCACGACGTGCGCTTCCCCGGCCACGGCGGCGAGCCGGTCGCCGGCTGGCTGCTGCTGCCGCGCGGCGCCCGCGGGCCGCTGCCGGTGGTCGTCGAGTACCCGGGCTACAGCCAGGGCCGCGGACTGCCGCTGGAGCGGCTGCTGTACGTGTCGGCCGGCTACGCCCACCTGGTCATGGACACCCGCGGCCAGGGCCTGCCGCGGATCGATCCGGAGCGGGTGGTGGTGGGCGGCGCCAGCCAGGGCGGCGGCCTCGCCCTGGCCGCCGCCCTGGTGGACGTGCCCTTCCTGCAGCACTTCCCACGGGCGGTGGAGACCGCCTCGGCGGGCCCGTACCCGGAGATCGCCGGGTACCTCGGCCTGCACCGCCGGGACGCCGTCGAGCAGGTCTTCGCCACCCTGGCGTACGTGGACGGCCTGCACCTGGCGCCGCGGGCCACCGCGCCCGCGCTGTTCAGCGCGGCGCTGATGGACCCGGTCTGCCCGCCGTCCACGGTCTTCGCCACCTACCACCGCTACGGTGGCCCGGCCGCGATCGAGGTGTGGCGCTTCGGCGACCACGCCGGCGGGCGGGCCTCCCAGCAGCGGTGCCAGCTGGAGTGGCTGTGCGAACAGGGCCTGGGCGCGGCGAACTGACGGTCGGTCAGCCCGTCCGGCCCGCCAGGCAGGCCCGGACGGCGGCCATCAGGCTGCGGGAGCGGATGTCGCCGGTCACGCCGGGCTGCATGCCGTTGGTGACGTAGCCGAAGCCGATGCCGAGCTCGGGGTCGGCGAAGCCGAGCGAGCCGCCGCGGCCGGGGTGGCCGAAGCTCGCCGGCGTGGCCATCGGGGAGGTGGCGGCGTGCCGGAAGAAGCCGTGGCCGAAGGTGGTGTTGACGATCAGCACCTTGTCCGGGCCGCTGACCGCGGGGCCCATCGCCTCCTTCAGCACCTCGGGGCCGAACAGCGCGGGCAGCCGCTCGCCGGGCGCCCCGCCGTGCCGGTCGGCGGCGCCGATCAGCGAGGCGTAGAACCGGGCCACCGACCGCGCGGTGCCGATGCCGCCGGCGCCGGGCACCTCGGCGGCCTGCACCGCGGGGTCGTTCAGGTCGACGGCGGCGAGCACCGCGCCGAACGCCCGGGCGGTCAGCGAGGTGCGGTCCTGGTAGGCCCGTACGACGGAGGCCTTGGGGCGGACCTTCATGCCGCTCGGGCCGGTCTGCGCGGCCTCGGGCGCGGGCAGGTCGACCAGTCGGCCGACCCGCGGTGCCGCGCCCGCGGGCAGGCCGATCCACAGGTCGAGGCCGAGCGGCTGGGCGATCTCCTCGGCCAGGTAGTGGCCGATGCTGCGGCCGCTGACCCGCCGCACGATCTCGCCGACCAGCCAGCCGAAGGTGTACGGGTGGTAGCCGTGGGCCGTGCCCGGCTCCCAGGCGGGGGCCTGGGAGGCGACGGCGGCGGCGGCCGGCTCCCAGGTCAGCAGGTCCTCCAGGCGCAGCGGCACGTCCAGGACGGGCAGTCCGGCCTGGTGCGAGAGCAGCCAGCGGACGGGGATCCGCTCCTTGCCGGCGGCGGCGAACTCGGGCCAGTAGGAGACGACCGGGGCGTCCAGGTCGAGCAGGCCCTGCTGGACGAGGTGCAGGGCGGTGGCGGCGGTGAGCCCCTTGGTGACGGAGCGCAGCACCTGGGCGGTGTCGGCGGTCCACGGCACGGCGGGGGCGGGTCGCCCGCCGACCTCGGGCCTGGCGTCGCCGCCCCACAGGTCGACCACCTTGCGGCCGTCCAGGTAGAGCGCGAAGGCCGCGCCGAGTTCGCCGTACTCGCGGAAGTTGCGGGCGAAGGCCTCGCGGACGGGTTCGAAGCCCTCCGCCGTCTCGCCCCAGATCTCCACCGCTGTCACGTTCCCCGCCGTTCCTCGCCCGTGCGTCCGGTCGCTTCCTCGCCCACGCCTCCGGTTGGAACGATAGTCGGACGGTCCTACCGGTGCCGCCGGGGTGCCGGGCCGCACGGGAGCCGGACCGCCGGGAGCGCCCGCACCGCCCGCGGCGCGGCCCCGTCCGGCGGTAGTGTCCCGAGCATGACGAATCCCGCCGAAGAACTGCTCGACGTGGTGGACGCCCGGGACGAGGTGGTCGGCACCGCGACCCGCGCCGAGGCGTACCGGGACGGCCTCACCCACCGCTGCGTGTTCGTCCTGGTCCGCGACCCGCAGGACCGGATCTTCGTGCACCGCCGCACGGACACCAAGCTGTTCGCCCCCGGCGCCTACGACTGCTTCGTCGGCGGGGTCGTCGGCTCCGGGGAGTCGTACGCCGAGGCGGCCGTCCGGGAGGCCGAGGAGGAGCTCGGGGTGCGCGGGATCGAGCCGGTGCCGCTGTTCCGCTTCCTGTTCGAGCAGGACGGGCTGTCCTGGTTCTGCGACATGCACGAGGCCCGCTGGGCCGGCCCGGTCTCCCCCCAGGTCGAGGAGGTGGCCTGGCACGGCTGGCTGACCGAGGAGGAGCTCGCCGAGCGGCTCGCCGAGTGGGACTTCGTGGCCGACGGCCGGGAGGCGTACCGGCGCTACCTGGAGTCCCGTCCGTCCTGAGCGGCCCGCTCGTCGCCGAGGTCCCACTCGGGGTGCTCGCGGGCGGCCCAGCGCCGGTCGACCAGCCCGGTGCGCATGCCGCGCCGGGCCTCCGGGTCGCGCACCGCCATCCAGACGTGGCCGCCCACCACCACCCCCACGGCGACCGCCAGCCAGTCGTGGACGAAGGTCGCCCCGGTGCGCCACACCAGCGGAGCCAGGTGCGTGAACCACATCAACAGCCCGGTGCCGAGCATCACCAGCACCGCACCGGCGATCCACGCCGCGTACAGCTTCTGCCCGGCGTTGAACTTGCCGGCCGGGCGGTCGTGGGAGCGGCGGCGGACGGCCCGCAGCCAGCGCCGGTCGGCCGCGGTGAACCGGTTCAGCCGGGCCAGGTCGGCGCGCAGCGCCCGGGAGGCGAGGCCGAGCAGCAGCGGGACGGGCAGCAGCAGGCCGCACCACTCGTGCACCACGACGACCAGCCGGCGGCGGCCGACCAGCTCCGACAGCGGCGGGTAGTAGAGCATCAGCGCGGTGGCCAGGCAGGTCAGCAGCAGGCCGGCGGTGGCCCGGTGCACCAGCCGCTCGGCACGGGCGAAGCGGGCCACCCGGACGGCGGGACGGGCGGTGCGCCCGGGGTCAGCCGGTGGGTGCATCGTCGCGTCCGTTGGATCGGCCGACCCAGGCGTCGACGTCGTAGCCGAGACGCTCCCAGTAGCCGGGGCGGACCTCCGGGGTCACCGTGATGCCGGAGAGCCACTTGGCCGACTTGTAGAAGTACATCGGCGCGACGTACAGCCGCACCGGGCCGCCGTGCGCGTGGCCGAGCGGGCGGTCCTGCATGCGCAGCGCGACCAGCACGTCGTCGCGGCGCGCCTGGTCGAGGGTGAGGCTCTCGCTGTACGCGCCGTCGAAGCAGCTGAACCGCACGGCGGCGGCGCCGTCGCGGACACCGGCCCGCTCCAGCAGCAGGCTGAGGCGCACCCCCTCGAACGGGGTCGCCGGCACCCGCCAGCCGGTGACGCACTGCACGTCGTGGACGATCCGGGTCTGCGGCAGCGCCTCGAGGTCGGCGAGCCGCAGCGTGGCCGGCCGGTCGACCAGGCCGTCGATCCGCAGCTCGTAGTCGGCGGCCGTGCGCCCGGGCACCGAGGCGACGACCGAGTAGTAGCGGAACCCGCCGCCGCCCGGCACCAGGTCGCTCAGGCCCGTCGGGTCGCGGCTGGTGACCGCCTCGACGACGCGCTGCAGGTGCGGGCCCGCGGCGACGCCCGCCGCCCCGAGGCCCAGCATGCCGAGCACCACCCGCCGCCCGACCGGCGTACCGCTGGATTCGTCACCCCTCGATTCGACCACCCGCCGGGCCCGCCGACCAGGGGCTACCGGCGGACGTCAGACTTTCGTCACCTCCGCCACCCGGCGGGAATCCCATGATCGAGTGATCATCCGACGGTCCGGGCTGGATAGGGTGGCGCCATGGTTTCCCGTACGCCCTCGGCGGCGCCCCGGTCGGAGGATCAGCCCAGCCGTGCCGACAAGGCGCCCCGGCGCCGGCTCAGCGTCGACGAGCGGCGGGAGCAGTTGATCGCGGTGGCGCTGGAGCTGTTCAGCCGCCGCCCGCCGGAGGAGGTGTCGATCGACGACATCGCCGCGGCGGCCGGCGCCTCCCGGCCGCTGGTGTACCACTACTTCCCCGGCAAGCAGGCGATCTACGAGGAGTCGCTGCGCCGGGCCGGGCAGGAGCTCACCGCCCGCTTCGAGGAGCCCGCCGACGGGCCGCTGTCCGAGCGGCTGCTGCGGGTCATGGGCCGCTACCTGGACTTCGTGGACAGCCACGGCCCCGGCTTCGCCGCCCTGCTGCGCGGCGGCTCGGTCGCCGCCAGCCCGGGCACCAACGCGGTGATCGACGAGGTGCGGCGGGCCGCGCAGGAGCAGATCCTGCTGCACCTGGCGCTGCCGAAGGCGAGCCCCGGGGTGCGCCGCACCGTCCGCGCCTGGATCGCCAACGCGGAGATCAGCTCCCTCGACTGGCTGGGCGAACGGGCCGTCCCCCGCGAGGAGTTGCAGCTCCAGCTGGTGCAGGAGCTGGTCGCGGCGCTGGCCGTCACCGCCTCCCGCGAACCCGCACTCGCCGTGGAGTTCGCCGGCTTCTTCGCCGAGGAGCGCCCGGACGGCCCGTGCGCCGGGCTCGTCCGCGACCTCGCCGGCCTGCTCGCCGTCGACGGCATCGCCGACGCCCTCGGGCACCTGGCGTCGGGGGCCTGACCGCACCGCGGGACCGGCCGCAACAGGGCGGGGACGGACGGCCGGTGGGCCTCGGGGGGTCACCGCGGCGTCGGCCCGGTCTGATAGAAAGTGGACAGATTTTCCACCGGGAACGAGGGGGGCTCGGCGCATGACTTTGGACGGCTTCGCCGGCGCGGAGCGGATCGCCGCGACACTGGACGTACTGGCCGAGGCGCTGTTGGACGAACGGGCCACCCACTACGCCGCCGGGTCGCTGACGGCCTTCCGGCGCGACGACCACCCGTCCGCCGACGCCCTGTTCGGCCTGCGGATCGCCCCGGGCGGGCCCGGTGTGCTGACGGTCCGTGGGCTCGGCACGGTGGTCGAGGGCGGCACGGCCCGCGGCACCGGGTCCGCCGCCGGCGCGACGGCCGCACTGGCCGCCCGCTTCGGCGCCGGCGAGGTCCGCGGGGTCGCGGTCGACGCAGTGGCGGGCGACGCCGTCCCGGGCGCCTTCCGGCTGCCGGTGGTGCCGGAGCCCGGCGACGTCAAGCTCCGCCCGCCGTTCACGGCCGCCCTGGCCGCACTCGCCTCCGAGCGGCCCACCCGCGCACCCGAGGAGCTGTCGACCGGCTCCGGCACCGAGGTGCGCCTCGTGGTGCCGCCGGTCTTCCACCCGCTGACCGCCCGCGGCGACGGCGCCTCGGTCGCCGCCCACCTGGCCGAGGTCGCGGAGGAGCTGTTCGCCGGCGCCGGTCCGGCCGCGCGCCGCGACTGGTCGGTGATCGCCGCCTCGCTGGCCGGCGAGGCGGCCGCGGCCGGGGTGGTCTTCGCCGGGCTCTGCGCGCTCGCCGCCGAGGGCCGGACGAGCCACGCCTCGCTCACCGTCTCGCTCCACCGGCACAGCGGACCGGCCGACCAGCTGGCCGTCCGGCTGGCCGACGCACGGCCGCACGCCGAGGTGTGGACGGTCCTGCTGCCGGCCGGCCCCGCCGCGCTGCTGGTCGAGCCGCGCACCTCCCCGGTGCCCGCCGAGCTGACCGCCGACGGCCGGCGCCGATGGGCCGTCAGCTCCGTGGCCCAGGCGGTGCTCCCGCTGCCGGACGGCGCCACCACCCTGGTCCTGCAGCTCGGCACCGTCCAGGCCGAGGACTGGGAGCTGTACGCGGGCGTCTTCGCGGACGTCCTGCAGAGCGTGCAGCTCGGCTGGGACGGCGTCGGCGCGGCCCGGCCGCAGCCGGTCGCGGAGCCGGTCGCCGCCGCGCCCGCACCGCCTGCGCCTCCGGTGCCTGCTCCTCCGGTGCCCGTCGAGCCGTCCGTCACCGCCCCGACGCTGCCGCAGGCCGTCTTCGAGCAGCCGCCGGCCGTGCCGCCGATGCCCCCGGCCCCGCCGGTGGTGCCCGCGCCCACCGCCGAGCCCGTTCCCGCCCCGACGCCGGTGCCGCCCGCGCCGGTCGCGGCCGAGCCCGTCCTCGCCTCGGTCGCGGAGGTGGCGCCCGCACCCGCCCCGGAGCGGCCGAAGGGCACGCCCGTCCGGGTGCCCCCGCCGGACTTCAACCCCTTCGCCCCGCCGGCACCGGCCCCCGCCGCCGCGGCCCCGGCCGAGACGGCGGCCGCCCAGGCCGGCGGCCAGGCCCCGGGCGCGGGCAAGGGCACCCCGGTGCGCGTGCCCCCGCCGGACTTCAACCCCTTCGCCCCGCCCGCGCCCTCGGCCCAGGCCGCTCCCGCCGCGCCGGCACCGGCCCCCGTGGCAGCGGCCCCCGCTCCGGCGGCGCCGGCGAAGGCGGACCCGTTCGGCACGGTGGTCACGAACGAGCCGCAGGACCCGTTCGGCACGGTGACCTCGCGGCCGGCTCCGGCGGCTGCCGCTCCTGCGGCGCCCGCCCCGGCACCGGCCGCTCCGGCCGCGGCTCCGCCCGGCCCGGGCAAGGGCACGCCCGTACGCGTGCCCCCGCCGGACTTCAACCCCTTCGCCCCGCCGGCACCGGCCCCCGCCGCCGAGCCGGCCGCACAGGAGGCTCCGCCCGGTCCGGGCAAGGGCACCCCGGTGCGCGTGCCCCCGCCGGACTTCAACCCCTTCGCCCCGCCCGCGCCCTCGGCCCAGGCCGCTCCCGCCGCGCCGCCGGCGCCCGAGGAGCCCCCGTCGTACAGCCCCTTCGGCTGACCGGGTCAGTGGTGCACGGCCGACGGCCGGGCAGGTAGTCTCCCACCCGCCCGGCCGTCGGCCGTTTCCGCACCCGGACCTCCCGCCACCGCCCGCCGGGTGACGGAACGTCACCACCCGGCGACACCGCATGGTCCAGACCTATTGCGCAGCGGCCGCACCCTCCCTAACCTCCTGGACAGGACCTCCGCGGCAACCCGACGGCCCGAGGACCCGGCTCCGCCGCGCCCGCGCGTCCGGAGCCCTGCACCTGGCACCTCCCCCACAGGTAGCGGAGCCCTGGGCCGTACGCGGTCCGGCGTGCTCCCGGACAGGAGCTCTCACCCATGCGCAAACGTCGGTACCGCCTCCCGCTGATCGCCGCGGGGACCCTGCTCGCACCGCTCGTCGCGGTCGCCCTGCCCGCCACCGCGGCCCATGCCGCGGGCGCCACCGCCACCTTCACCAAGGACCAGGACTGGGGCACCGGGTACGGCGGCAGCTACACCATCACCAACGGTGGCACCAGCGCCGTCAACGGCTGGACGCTCGAGTTCGACCTGCCCGCCAACAACACGGTCTCCTCGCTGTGGAACGCGACCTACACGGTGGCGTCCTCGCACGTGACGGTGAAGAACCCGAGCTGGCAGCCGAGCATCCCGGCCGGCGGCTCGTACAACTTCGGCTTCAACATCGCCTATTCGGGTGCCTACGTGCCGCTCGCCAACTGCAAGCTCAACGGCGCGCCGTGCGGCGGCGGGGGCGGCGACACCGCTCCGCCGACCGCGCCGGGCAACCTGACCGGGACGCCGAGCGGCAGCAACGGCGCGGCGCTGTCCTGGACGGCCTCCACCGACAACGTCGGGGTGGCCGGCTACGACGTGCTGGAGGGCAGCACCAAGCGGGCCACCGTGACGGGCACCTCGGCCACCGTCACCGGGCTGGCCGCGGGCGCGCACGGCTTCACCGTGGTCGCCTTCGACGCGGCGGGCAACCGCTCCGCCGCGGCCGGGCCGGTGACCGTCACCGTCCCGACCACGACCGACCCGCAGCCGCCGACCGTGCCCGGCACACCGACCGTCACCGGCACCACGTCCAGCTCGGTCTCGCTGACCTGGGGCGCCTCCACCGACAACGTCGGCGTGGTCGCCTACGACGTGTACAACGGCGGCACGATCGCCGCGACCGTCACCGGCACCTCGGCCACCGTCGGCGGGCTGGCCGCGGACACCTCGTACACCTTCACCGTGAAGGCCCGGGACGCGGCGGGCAACGCCTCGGCCGCCTCCGGCCCGGTCACCGCCCGCACCCAGACCGGCGGCGGGGGCGGCGGCACCATGAAGATCGGCTACTTCACCCAGTGGTCGATCTACTCCCGCGGCTACAGCGTGAAGCAGCTGGAGACCTCGGGCAGCGCGGCGAAGCTCACCACGCTCAACTACGCCTTCGCCAACATCCACCCGACCACCAAGCAGTGCTTCATCACCAACAAGGCGGCCGGCAACGACTCCGACCCGAACGCGGGCGACGGCGCCGGTGACGCCTGGGCCGACTTCGGCAAGGGCTGGGACGCGGGCAACTCCGTGGCCGGCACCACGGACACCTGGGACCAGCCGCTGGCGGGCAACTTCAACCAGCTCAAGCAGCTGAAGGCCAAGCACCCGAACCTGAAGATCCAGATCTCCATCGGCGGCTGGTCGTACAGCAAGTGGTTCTCCGACGCGGCCTCCACCGACGCCTCCCGCAAGGCGCTGGTGAGCTCCTGCATCGACATGTACGTCAAGGGCAACCTGCCGGTGATCGACGGCCGCGGCGGCGCCGGCTCGGCGGCCGGCATCTTCGACGGCATCGACCTCGACTGGGAGTGGCCGAACTCGGACGGCCACCTCGGCAACATCTACAAGCCCGCCGACAAGGCCAACTACACCCTGCTGGCCCAGGAGTTCCGCCGCCAGCTGGACGCCCTCGGCGCCACCACCGGCAAGCACTACACGCTGAGCGCCTTCCTGCCGGCCGACCCGGCGAAGATCTCCGCGGGCATCGACGTCCCGGGCCTGTTCGGGGCGTTCGACTTCGCCACGATCCAGGGCTACGACTACCACGGCGCCTGGGAGACCACCACCAACCAGCAGTCGGCGCTGACCCTGCCGGCGGGTGACCCGAGCCCGGCGAACCAGCGGTTCAGCTCCGAGATCGCCATCAACGCCTACGTCTCCGGCGGGGCGCCGAAGAGCAAGCTCACCCTCGGCATCCCGTTCTACGGACGCGGCTGGCAGGGCGTGCCGCGCGGCACCACCAACGGCCTGTTCCAGACCTCGACCGGCGCCGCCCCCGGCACCTACGAGGCCGGCTACGAGGACTACCACAAGCTCAAGGACATGGCTGCGAGCGGCGGTTACACGATCTACCGGGACCCGGTGGCGGGCTTCGCCTACATCTACAACGGGAACGTCCTCTACACCTACGACGACCCGACGGAGATCGCCCGCAAGACCGCCTGGATCAAGGCCCAGGGGCTGGCGGGGGCCATGATCTGGTCCTTCGACGGCGACACCACGAGCGGTGAGCTGATGACCGCGGTGGACAACGGCCTCAAGTAGCCTTCGCCTCCGAGGGATTCACGCGCGGCGTGCCAGGTGCACCGCATCCGGCACGCCGCGCGCGACCGCCACCTCCAGGGTGTGCACCTCCGCGAACCCGGCCCTGCGCAAAGCCTGTTCGAAGGCGGCGGAGGGCCGGGCGCTCCACACCGCCAGGACGCCGCCGGGGTTGAGCCGGCGATGCGCGGCGGCCAGGCCGGCCGGGCCGTACAGCCCGTCGTTGGCCTCGTCCACCGTCCAGTCCGGGCCGTTGTCGATGTCGAGGCAGAGCGCGTCGTACGCCTCGCCGCCGCCGGCCAGGTGCGCCACCAGGTCGGTGTGCAGCACGCTGACCCGCGGATCGTCCAGGGCCCCGGCGGAGAACGCGCCGAGCGGGCCGGTGCGGTGCCAGTCGATGACGGCCGCCTCCCGCTCCGCCACCGCGATCCGGCCCCAGCGGGGCTCGGCCACCGCGTGCACCAGCGAGAAGCCCACGCCGAGCCCGCCGATCAGCACGGCCGGCCGGGGTTCGGCGAGCGCGTCCAACGCGGCCTGCACCAGCAGCCGTTCGGAGCGGCCGTCCGCGGTGTCCATCAGGAAGCAGCCGTTGGCGATGATCTCCAGGTGCTCGCCGCGGCGGCGGAGCACCACCTCGCCGTACGGGCCCTCCCGCCGGTCCAGGGTGACGGGGGTGGCGTCTTCGCGGACGGGCGGGCGGTTCATCGCTGCGCACCTCGGAGGTCGGACAGGTCGGACGCGACCGACTCTAACCGCTCAGCGGGTCAGCAGGACACCGATATAGGACACCCCGGCGACCACCGCCCAGGAGCCGAGGCCGAGCAGCGCGATCCGGCCGCCGGTGCGCAGCAGGGCGGGCAGGTCGACCGCACTGCCGAGGCCGAACAGGGCTGCGGCGAGCAGGAGTTCACGGCCGTCCTGGGCGAGGTTCAGGGCCGCCTCGGGCAGCAGTCCGGTGGAGCGGACGGCGACGGCGAGCAGGAAGCCGGCCACGAACAGCGGCACCGGGGAGGGCCGCCGGGCACCGGCGCTCCCCTTGCCGCCGGGGGCCGTTGCCACGCCGGACGGCCGGGCCCGGCGGGCCAGGGCGAGGGCGGTGCCGGCGACCAGCGGGGCGAGCAGCAGCACCCGCATCAGCTTGACGACGACCGCCTCGCGCAGCGCCACCGGACCGGCGGTCTGCGCGGTCGCGACCACCTGGCCGACGTCGTGGACGCTCGCGCCGACCCAGCGGCCGAAGCCGGGCGCGTCGAGCCCGAGCGGATGGTGGAGCAGCGGCAGGACGGCGATGGCCAGGGTGCCGCAGAGGGTGACCAGGGCGACGGACGCCGCGACGTCCTCCTCGTCGCTGCCCGCGGTCTCGGCGACCGCGCCGATCGCGGAGGCCCCGCAGATCGAGTAGCCGGTGGCGACCAGCAGCGGCTGGTCGCCGGGCAGGCCGAGGCGGCGGCCCAGCCAGACGGTGCCGGCGAAGGTCGCGGCGACCACGGCGAGCACCATGGCGACGGTGGCCCAGCCCAGGCCGAGCAGGTCGTCGAGGCCGAGGGCGAGTCCGAGCAGCACGATGCCGGCGCGCATCAGCCGGCGGCCGGCCAGCGACAGCCCGGGGCGGGCCGGGCCGCGGACGATCGGGCGCAGGCCCGGCAGATGGGCGGCCGCGATGCCGAGCACCACGGCGGCGGTCAGTCGCGGGACGGCGGGCACGGCGGCGTGCACCGCCCAGGCGGCGGCCGTGCCGAGGCAGGCGAGGAGCAGGCCGGGGCCGGTGCGGTGGAGCAGCGGCGGTGCGGTGGGCCCGGCCGTGGTGCGCAGGGTGAGGGCCATCGAGCTCACCTCCCGCCGGTGGCCGGGCCGGGCCCGGCGGGCAGGTGGTAGGTGCGGCGGATGCTGGTGGTGAGCCGGGAGATGTCTGCGCCGTAGACGTGGATGGACAGCGCGGTGCCGGGGCCGGGGTTGCGGACGAGGTGGATGTCGCCGGGCGGGGCGAAGGCGGCGACCGAGCCCTGCGGGCTGACGGCGGCCTCGGTGAACTCCAGCCGCGCGACCGGCCCGTCGGGGACGAGCCGGTAGCGCAGTTCGCTCTCCTGGCCGCGGTGGACGCCGGCCACGCACCAGGCCACGTGGTCGTGGATCGGGGTCTGCTGGCCGGGCAGCCAGACCAGGGCGACGACGGAGAAGGAGCCGTCGGCCTCCGCGTGCACCAGGTGCTGCCGGTAGCGGTCGGGGTCGCCGAGGCGCTGCTCGGGGGTGAGCAGGTCGTCGGGGCCGAGGTGCGGGGCGAGGCGGTCGGCGACCAGCCGGGCGGTGGTGTCGGGGTCGAGGCCGCGTCCGACGGCGGCACGGATGTCGGCGATCAGCTGCTGCATCCGCGGGGTGGCCGGGGTGGCGGCGGCGAGCCGGCCGGTGGCGTCGGCAAGGGGGGCGGCCTGGGCGGGGACGGCAGTGGGAGCGGTGCGGGCGGCGTCGGAGGCGGCCGTGCCGGCCGGGGTGGCGGCGGGGACGGCGGCGGTTTTCGCGGCGGTGGCCATGGCAGCAGGGTCGGCGCGACGACCCATCACGTCCAACGACAGTCTGTTGAGGGATCGCCAACTCCCGCTTATGGGTCGGCGGCCCCGGGCAGGTCCGTCAGCAGCCGGCCCTGGCGGCGGCCGCGCGGCGGAGTTCGTCCAGCACCAGCGCGGTGGCCGGCATCCGCAGGTGCTCGCGCAGGGCGTAGGCGAGCACCCGGCGGCGGTGGTGCGGCTCGACCAGGCGGCCGGTGACCTTGGCGTGGCACAGGAAGGACAGCACCAGGGCGGGCATCAGCGCGATCCCCACGCCCGCGGCGACGAGGCTCTGCACGGCGAGGTTGTCGTCGGTGGTGAAGACGATGTCCGGGGTCCAGCCCTGCTCCGCGCAGATCTGCAGCAGGTTGGCGCGGCAGCGCGGGCAGCCGGCGATCCAGCGCTCCTCCGCGAGGTCGGCGAGCCGGACGGCGCTCCGGCGGGCCAGCGCGTGGCCGACCGGCAGCAGCACGGTGAGCTGGTCCTCCAGCAGCGGCGTCTCGACCACCTCGGGCGGGACCTCCACCGGCAGGCCCGGGTACTGGAAGGCCAGCGCGATGTCGCACTCGCCGCGCAGCAGCCGTTCCACGGAGTCGGGCGGCTCGGCCTCCAGCAGCTCCACCCGGATGCCGGGGTGGTCGGCGAGCAGCCGGGCCATCGTCTCCGGAATGAGGGTCGCGTTGGCGCTCGGGAAGGCGCACACCCTGACCTTCCCGGCGCGCAGCCGGGCGAGTGCGCCGAGCTGCTGCTGGGCGGAGGCGAGACTGTCGAGGATCGTCTCCGCGTGCCGGGCCAGCGCCTCGCCCGCCTCGGTGAGCCGGAGGCCGCGGCCCGCCCGGGTGAACAGCGGCACGCCGACGGAGCGCTCCAGCGCCTTCATCTGCTGGGTGATCGCCGGCTGGGTGTAGCCCAGCGTGCGGGCCGCCGCCGAGTACGAACCGGAGACGACCACCTGGTGGAAGGTCCTGATGTGCCGTGAATCGAACACCAACGAATCATAAGCGGAGGTTGGGTTCCCGGACGACGCACCGTCAGCTCGCGGTCACCGTATGCGCCGAGAGGCGCACCGGGGGCGCGTGGCTCTCCCCGCGCCCCCGTACTGCTCGCCTGGCCCTGGGCGTCCGGGGGTAGGCCGGTCACGGCTTCGGCCGGGGCGACCGGTGCCCCGCCGCGCAGCTTCGGGCTGCGGCGGCCGTGCCGTCCGACGGTCCGGGCGAGCCAGGACAGCAGGAGGCAGAGGCCGATGTGGACCGGGGCGACGACCATCACCACCGGGATGAACGGCAGGCTGTAGTCGAGGTTGGTGGCGATCAGGAAGTCCCGGGCGCTGCGCGGGGCGGCGAAGAACTCCTCCGGCGGGCGGTCCTCCACGATGCGGCCGTCGGCCATGAAGACCACGCGGTCGGCGGAGGCGCGGGCGAAGCCCATCTCGTGGGTGACCACGACCATGGTCATCCCGTCCCGGGCGAGGCCGCGCATGACGTCCAGCACCTCGGTGATCATCTCCGGGTCGAGGGCGGAGGTCGGCTCGTCGAAGAGCAGCGCCTTCGGGTCCATGGCGGGGGCGCGAGCGACGGCCACCTGCTGCTGCTGGCCGCCGGAGAGCTGCGCCGGGTAGCGGTCGGCGAGTGCGGCGAGGCCGACCCGGTCCAGTAGGTCGAGGCCGCGCCGCTCGGCGTCCGCGCGGGAGCGCCGGCGGACCTTGGTCTGCGCGAGGGTGGCGTTGTCCAGCACCGTCCGGTGCGCGAAGAGGTTGAAGGACTGGAAGACCATGCCGACCTCGGCGCGCAGCGCGGCCAGCGCCCGGCCCTCCTGCGGCATCGGACGGCCGTCGATGCTGATCCGGCCGCTCTCCACTGTCTCCAGCCGGTTGATCGCCCGGCAGAGGGTGGACTTGCCGGAGCCGGAGGGACCGATCACCACCACGACCTCGCCCCGGCCGACGACCAGGTCGATGTCCTGCAGCACGTGGAGCTCGCCGAAGTGCTTGTTCACCCCGGCGAGTTCGATCAGCGGCGGGCGGGCGGTGGTCACTTGGTGCGACGCCTCCCGAGCAGCCAGCCGGCCGCGCCGCCGACGAGCAGGGTGCCGAACAGGGCGATCCACAGCGGTGCGGTCACCGTGAACACCCAGAACCGGATCTGCACGTCGTCGAGGTTGGCGAACAGGAACCAGATCGCCAGTACCGCGATCACCCCGCCGGCGATCCATCCGGTGGGCACTCCCGCGATCTCGCCTCGCGGCCCGCCGGACGCACCGCCCGGGGAACCACCCGAAGTCTTGGTCACACCGTCAGTCTGCTCCGTTCCGTAACGGTTTGCCGGTATCGCGCCGCCCGGTACGACCCGGGCGGCGCAATGCCGGTTGCTCCGTGCTCCTCACCGGTCGGGCCGGACGCGCCCACCGGTCGGGCCGGACGCGCTCAGCGCTCGTCCCGCCAGGAGCGCCAGAGCGCCGCGTACGGCCCGCCGGCCGCGACCAGCTCGGAGTGGCTGCCGTACTCGCTGATCCGGCCCTGCTCGACCACCGCGATCACGTCGGCGTCGTGCGCGGTGTGCAGGCGGTGCGCGATGGCGATCACGGTGCGGCCCTCCAGCACCCGGGAGAGCGAGCGCTCCAGGTGGCGGGCGGCCCGCGGGTCGAGCAGCGAGGTCGCCTCGTCCAGCACCAGGGTGTGCGGGTCGGCGAGGACGAGCCGGGCGAGCGCCAGTTGCTGGGCCTGGGCCGGGGTGAGCGCGGTGCCGCCCGAGCCGACCTCGGTGTCCAGGCCCTCGGGCAGGGCGTCGGCCCAGTCCTCGGCGTCGACGGCGGCGAGCGCGGCCCGCAGCTCGGTGTCGTCGGCGCCCGGCCGGGCGAGCCGCAGGTTGTCCCGGAGCGTGCCGACGAACACGTGGTGCTCCTGGTTGACCAGGGCGACCTCGGCCCGGACCCGCTCGGCGGGCATCTCCGCCAGGGCGGCGCCGCCGAGGGTGACCCGGCCGCGGCCCGGTGCGTAGATGCCGGCGAGCAGCCGTCCGAGCGTGGACTTGCCGGCGCCGGACGGGCCGACCAGGGCGACCCGGCTGCCCGGTGCGACGTCCAGGCTGATGCCGTGCAGCACGTCGGCGCCCTCGCGGTAGCCGAAGCGGACCTCCTCGGCCCGCACCCGCCGGCCGTCGGGGCTGAGCGTCCCGTCGGTGTCCGGGTCCTCCACCTCGCGGACGCCGACCAGACGGGCCAGCGACGCCTGCCCGATCTGCAGCTCGTCGTACCAGCGCAGGATGAGGTCGACCGGGTGGACGAGCGCCTGCGCGTAGAGCACGCCGGCGGTGAGCCGGCCGACGTCGATCCAGCCCTGGACGGTGAACACCCCGCCGAGGGTGAGCGTGCCGAGCACGGCGAGCGCGTAGGTCGCGTCGACGGTCGGGAACCAGACCGAGCGCAGCCAGAGCGTGTACCGCTCCCAGGCCACCCACTCGCCGATCTTGCGGTCGGTCAGCCGGACCCGCTGCTCGCCGAGGCGCAGCGTCTCGACGGTGCGGCCGGCGTCGACCGTCTCGGCGAGGACGGTGTTGACCGCCGCGTACCCGGCCGACTCGGCGCGGTAGGACTGCGGTGCGCGCCGGAAGTACCAGCGGGAGCTGGCGAGCAGCAGCGGCAGGCCGATCACCGCGGTGGCGGCGAGCAGCGGCGAGGTCAGCACCAGTGCGCCGAGCACGAGCACCACGGAGACCACGGCGACGGCGAGCTCGGGGACGGCCTCGCGGACCGACTTGGCGAGCCGGTCGACGTCGGTGGTGCCGCGGGAGACGAGGTCGCCGGTGCCGGCCCGCTCCAGGACGCCGGGCGGCAGCGCGACCGACCGGACGAGGAAGTCCTCGCGCAGGTCGGCCAGCACCTCCTCGCCGAGGATGCCGCCGCGCAGCCGGGACAGTCCCGTGAACACGGACTGCACGACCAGGGCCGCGAGGTACCAGCCGACGGCGGTGAGGATGCGGTCCTCGGTGGTGCCGGCGGAGAGCGACTCGACGAGCGAGCCGAGCACCCACGGGCCGACCAGGCCGGCCACGGTGGCGACCGAGTGCAGGGCGACGACGGCGGCGAAGCCGCCGCGGTGGCGTCGGGCGAGCAGCCGGACGTAGGCGCGGACGGTGGCCGGGCGGGCCACCGGGAGCATGGTGGCGGGCCCCTGCTCCTGGACGGTGGGGGGCTTCAGGCCTCGGGGGAGCCGCATGCCGCCTCCTTCACGGTCTGGTTCGGTGCGGGGGTGCCGGCGTCCGGCGCGGGACGTGCGGCGGCGGGGCCGGCGGGAGCGGGGCCGGCGGCGTCCTCCTCGCGGGTGACGACGGCCCGGTACCGGGCGTCGTCGGCGATCAGGGCGCGGTGGGTGCCGGTCGCGGCGACCCGGCCGTCCTGGACGAGGATGACGGCGTCGGCCTGGTCGAGCAGCAGCGGGCTGGTGGCGAAGACCACCGTGGTGCGGCCGTCCCGGACCTTGCGCAGACCGGCCGCGATCCGCGACTCGGTGTGGGCGTCGACGGCGCTGGTGGGCTCGTCCATGACGAGCACCGGCGGGTCGGCGACCAGCGAGCGGGCGAGGGCGAGGCGCTGCCGCTGGCCGCCGGAGAGCGAGCGGCCGCGCTCGGTGATCCGGGCGGCCATCGGGTCGCCGCCGCACTCGGGCGAGCCGTCGACGAGGGCGTCGAGCACGTCCTCGGCGCGGGCGGCGGCCAGCGCCTCGGCGGTGTCCACCCGCCCGGCGCCGGGGACGTCCAGCAGATCGGCCAGCGTGCCGGAGAGCAGCACCGGCTCCTTGTCGTGGACGAGCACGGCGGCCCGGGCGTCGGCCAGCGGCACGCCGTCCAGCGGGACGCCGCCGAGCCGGACGGAGGGCTGCGGCCGTTCGTCCTCGCCGAGCGGGACGTGTCCGCCGAGCCGGGCGGCGAGCGCGCCGGCGACGTCCGGGTCGCCGCAGACCACGGCGGTGAGCCGGCCGGCCCGGGCGGTCAGGCCGGTGACCGGGTCGTGCAGGTCGCCGCGTTCGGGCCGGACGATGCTCTCCGGGAAGTCGCTGCCGGGGGCGGTGCGGCTGAGCGCGAGGACGCGGGCGGCCCGGCCGGCCGAGACCCGGGCCACCGACCAGGCGTGCGCGGCCTCACCGAGGATGCGCAGCGGCGCGGCGAGGAAGGCCGTCGCGCCGTAGACGGCGACGAGTTCGCCGATGCCGAGCGCGCCGGTCGCGGCGAGGTGGGCGCCGTACCAGGTGACGCCGACGACGAACAGGCCGGGCAGCAGGATCTGCTGGGCCTGCATCAGGGACCAGGTGCGGGCGGCCCGGACGGCGGCCCGGCGGACCTTCTGCGAGGCGGTGCGGTACCGCTCCAGGAAGAGCTCCTCGCCGCCGATGCCGCGCAGCACGCGCAGGCCGGCGACGGTGTCGGCGGCGAGTTCGGTGGCCTTGCCGCCGAGGGCGCGCTGCTCGGAGTAGCGCCGTTCGAACGGGCCGAGCAGCGGCCAGACGGCGGCGGCGAGCACCGGCACGCCGAGCAGGACGGCGGTGCCGAGCAGCGGCTCGCGGACGAGCACGACGAGGCTGACGGCGAACCAGACCAGCACGGCGGCGCGGACCCGGGCCATCAGCTCGACGTACCAGCCGATCTTCTCGACGTCGCCGCTGCTGACGGCGACGACCTCGCCGGTGGCGATCCGGCGGGAGAGGCCGGCGCCGAGGCGGGAGGCCTGGCGGGCGACGAGCTGGCGGACCTGGGCGGCGCAGGTGATCCAGTTCCACACCGCCTGGCGGTGCAGCAGGACGGTGCCGGTGGCCTGGAGGACGGCGAGCAGCACGGCGAGGCCGCCGGCCCGCCGGATGCCGGCGGTGTCCCCGTCGACCGCGGCCTGGATGCCGAGGCCGAGGGCCAGCGGCAGGGCCGCCTGGCAGCCCATTTCGAGGACGCCCCAGCAGGTGGCGAGGACCTGCCCGCGCCGCTGGGCGCGGGAGAGCCAGCGCAGCAGGCCCAGCGGGGAGGAGAGGTCGGGTCTGCCGGGGTCGTCCAGCGGCAGGTGTACGAGCGGCATGACGCTCCGTTACGGGTGGTACGGGCAGGTCGGGCGCGCGGCCCGGATCGCGGGCACGGCGGAGGGCCCTGCGCTCGGGCGCGACCAGGGCTTCGGAAGGCGGGGGGCGGGCCCGTCGGGGGTGCGGGCGCCGGACACGGTTCAGGACGTCATGGTCACCGAGCGTCCCCGTCGGGGTGTGGCGCACGCAACAGGTTTTCCGGGCGACCCGCGGAATTCCGGCCAGGGCGGCGGCGGGTCTCACTGGATCGAGGGAATATCCGCACACCGGGAATGTTTTCCCCGCCGCTCCCGTTGGCCGCCTTCGGAAGCATCGGACGACCAGGAGGGCACCCCTTCCCGTGAGCACCATCCCCAGCGTCACGCTCAACGACGGCGCGGTGATCCCGCAGCTCGGTTTCGGCGTCTGGCAGGTTCCGGACGCGGAGGCCGCGCCGGCGGTCCGCGCGGCGATCGAGGCGGGCTACCGCTCGATCGACACCGCGGCCGTGTACGAGAACGAGACCGGCACCGGCGTCGCGATAGCCGAGTCGGGCGTGGCCCGCGAGGAGCTGTTCGTCACCACCAAGCTGTGGAACTCGGGCACCGTCGACTGGTCCGGGCAGCAGGGCCGGGACGCCGTGCTCCGCGCGTTCGACGACTCGCTGGCCAAGCTCGGGCTCGACCACGTCGACCTGTACCTGATCCACTGGCCGCGGCCGATGCACGGCTCCTTCGGCAACATCTGGAAGGCCTTCGAGCAGCTGGCGGCGGACGGCCGCGCCAAGTCGATCGGCGTCTCGAACTTCGGTCCGCAGCAGCTGGAGGTGCTGCTGCAGGAGAGCTCGGTCGCCCCGGTGCTCAACCAGGTCGAGCTGCACCCCTACTTCCCGCAGCACGAGCTGCGGGCGTTCCACGCGCGGCACGGCATCGCGACCGAGGCGTGGAGCCCGCTCGGCCAGGGCAAGTCGCTGCTCGACGAGCCGGCTCTGGCGAAGGTGGCCGCCAAGCACGGCCGCACCCCGGCCCAGGTGGTGCTGCGCTGGCACCTGCAGAGCGGCGTCATCGCGATCCCGAAGTCGGTCACCCCGTCGCGGATCAGGGAGAACCTCGACGTGGCCGGCTTCGAGCTGGACGCCGAGGACCTCGCGGCGATCGCCTCGATCGACACCGGCCGCCGGATCGGCCCGGACCCGCAGGGCTTCGACTGGAACTGAGCCGGTGCCGGTCCGTACGGCGGCCGGCCCCCCCCCCCGGGGGGGCCGGGCGCCGGACGGGGGGCCCGGGGGGGGTCACACCGCCCAGGGGGCGGCCCGCGGG
>NZ_JBFBJY010000059.1:0-54721 GCF_040702125.1 Kitasatospora sp. NPDC085895
CGGGCGAACCTGCGCTGCTGGACCGACCAGATCAGCAACGGCACATCCCTCTACCCCGGCCTGGAGCAGTGGGCCGGACACCTCCACTTCGACAGCGACGCCGACGCGGAAACCGTCCTGTACGCCGGTGCCCCGCACCTGGCCATCAACGACACCGAAGCCGCGTTCCTCGTCGAGGAGCTGGACCGCCCGACCGCCACGCTCACGATCCGCGGCAACGGCCCCGCACCGTTTTGACCCCGAAACCCGCACCGCCGCCGGCAGCGAACCCGCTGCGCCGGGCACAGCCCGCGGCCGCCGACCAGTCTTCGGCGCGGGAAGGTGGCTCCGAGGCCGGGGGTCGGATGACCTCGTCGAACCCGGCCCCGGAGCCGCGTGCGCCCAGGCAATGACGAACCGGGCGCGCCAGGATCATGTCAGGTCCCGCCCACCACCGGCCAACCCGGCCAGCAGACCCCTGACCGGGCCGTCAAGGAACGCCCGTCAAGGAACCCCGGCTACGCCGTTTCCACTGCCGCCTCCCCTCCCACAAGGCTCCGCACCGACCTCGGCGTTTACGCAGGTCAACACCCTCTATCAAGGCAGAAAGGCCGTCTCGGCAACCCTCTTTCTGTCCCCTCTCCTGCTACCCGCTGTCCGACCTGTGGGTTGTGGTGGGTGGCGGCGGTGGAGCGGAGTGGACGACGAGCCAGTCATCGAGTTCGTACGCCGCTCCAGGGGCCGCTCGGGCCCTTCTGCGGCTGCGCCGGGCCGCCCGGCGAGCGGGGGCGGTGGCGGGGGCTGTGCTGGGCTGGCGGAGGACGGTTGGGCATGGATGGCTGTCGGGGGCGTATGCCACGCAGAGGATCCAGGCCGTCGACGGAAGGGAGCGGCGTGGGCGAGAGCGGCTGCTCAAGGGCTGTCGCGACCGCCCTGCCCGCTGGACGCCACCGACCACCTGGAGATCGGCTACGACCCGATCGCCCTCACGGACGTGCTGAACGCCCTGGACCCGGCGCACCCGCGGCCGATCCCCTGCCAGGTGGTGCTGCCGGTCACCGGCCCGCTGCTCTGACCCCCCGGGCCGGCGGCCCGGCGACCGTCCGCCCCGCCCCGACCCCGCCCGGTGCGGCGCCTCTCCCGCCGCACCGGGCGGACCACCCCGGCTGCACCCGGCCGAGTGGCCCCCGGCGCGGTCCGCTGGCAGCACCGGCCGCGCTGCGCTGCGATGGGCAGCATGGACCTCCCCACCCTGAACCGGGCCGACGACCGGCCGGCCGCGCGCTGGTGGACGAAGGTGCCGCCCGCCGCCGGTTCCGCGGTGATGGCCACCGGCATCGTCTCCGTGGGGCTGCACCTGGTCGGGCGCGAGACCTCCTCGCAGGTCCTGCTGGCGCCGGCCGCCGCAGGCTGGCTGGTGCTGGCCCTCGCCTTCGCCCTCACCCTGCTGCGGGACCGCGACCGCTGGGCCGCCACCGCCGCCACCCCGCCCGCACTCACCGCCGTCGCCGCCACCGCGGTGGTCGGCACCCGCTTCTCGCTCGCCGGCTGGCAGAGCACCGCCGCGGTGCTGCTCGCGGTCGCCGCGGCCGCCTGGCCGCCGCTGTTGATCTCCGTCCTGCGGCACTGGAAGCACCACCTGCCGGGCGTCGCCTTCCTGGTCTGCGTCGCCACCGAGGGGCTCGCCGTGCTGGCCGGCACCCTGGCGCTGGCGGGCAGCGGCGACTGGCTCGCCCCGGCGGCCCTGGCCGCCTTCGCGCTCGGCCTGGTGCTCTACGTCGCCGCGCTGCTCCGCTTCGACGTCCGCCAGGTCCTGACCGGCGCCGGCGACCAGTGGATCTCCGCGGGGGCGCTGGCCATCTGCGCCCTGGCCGGCTCCAAGCTCACCGCCCGGCCCGAGTGGACGGGCGCCGGGCACACCGTGCTGCGCGACGCCACCCTCGTCCTGCTCACCCTCGACCTGGCCGGCTACCTCGTCCTGCTCGCCGCCGAGATCCGCCACCCCAGGCTGCGGTACGACATCCGCCGCTGGGCGACCGTCTTCCCGCTCGGCATGAGCGCCGTCGCCACCCTCTCCACCGGCTCCGCCGCGCACCTCCCCTGGCTGAACGGGCTCGGCCACCCGCTGCTGTGGATCGCCGCCGGTGCCTGGCTGATCACCGCGCTCGCCCTCGCCCGCGACCTCGCCCGGGCCCGCCGGACGGCGCCCTCCGGCGGTACCTGAGGGACCGGGCCCACGGCACGCGGCGGCCGCACCCGGCAGGGGGGTGCGGCCGCCGGGCGGTCCGGGCCGGTCAGCGGGCCGCCAGCAGCGCCTCCAGGGCGTCGGCGGTGCCGGGGTGGCGGCCGAGCAGGGCCGTACCACCGGGGACGGCGTCCACGGACTCCCAGCCGTCCTCGCAGCCCAGCAGCCCGGCCAGGGCGTCGCAGGCCGCGGGGTGGGCCGCCAGCAGGGCGGCGCCGCCGCCCCCGCGCCGGGCGGGGCCCGGCAGGGCGGCCGGGTCGGGCCGCGGGGCGCGCCACGGCGGCACCCAGGTGTCCAGCGCCGCGAGCCGGCCGGGGAAGATCCGCCCGGCCTCGCGGATCAGCAGCGGCGCCAGTTCGGCGCCGTCCGCCCGCAGGCCGGTGATCAGTGCGGGCAGCCAGGGCAGCAGCACCGCGTCCGGCAGCTGCCCGAACGCCCGGGACACCGCCTCGACCACGAAGTCGGCCAGGCCCGGCACCGGCTCCAGCGCCTGCACGAATCCGCTCAGGTAGCGCGGATAGGCGGGCAGCGCCAACGGGTTGGCCAGCAGGTCCGCGCAGCGCTCGCGCAGCTCCGCCCGGGAGAGCCGGCCGAGCTGCAGCTGGGCGGCCCACAGCAGCGCCACCCGGGACGGCTCCTCGGGGTGGGACTGGGCCACCGCCAGCTCCAGCTGCGTCCGGTCGCAGCCCAGCGACAGGGCCAGGCCCTCCATGCCGAACAGGAAGCCCAGCGTCGCGGCGACCTGGCGGACCGTCGCGTCCTCGTCGGTGAACGCCGTCGGCAGCAGGGTGCAGTAGTGCGCGTACCCCGTCCGGACGAAGGACTCGATCCAGCCGGGCAGCACCGGCTCGCTCGTCCGGTAGTGGGCCAGCAGCCGGCGGACCCGGCGCAGCACCTCCGGTGCGCCGTCCACGCTCCGTTCGGTGGCCAACACCTCCAGGGCGTGCCGGCCGAGTTCGTCGGCGAGCCGGCGGCTGCCGAGGTAGAGGACGGCGTCCTCGACGGCGCCCAGCACGTCCGCGGTGGTGGCCTGCGGCCCGTAGGCCTTGCGCCGCAGCCGCTGCTCCAGCACCTGTTCGATGCTGACGCCCTCGTAGCCGAGCTCGATCAGGGCGCGCTGGTGGGTGCCGAGGGCCAGGTCCCAGGACTCCTGGAGGGACCGCTCGCCGAACGTGCGCTCACCCATGATCGGCCGTGCGGCGCCGTGCGGCAGCAGGTAGCCCAGCCGCCACAGCACGTCGGAGCAGGCGTTCAGCTCCGGCCGGGCGGCGAGGTCCAGCAGTGCCCGCTGCACCCCGCGCTGCTCCAGCCGCAGGCCGAGCGGGGCGAGCCGGTCGTGCACGTCGCGGGCGAGCGGTGGCAGCGCGTCGTAGCCGACCCGGCCGATCCGGTCGCCGCCCATCATGATCTCGACCAGTCGGCGGACGTCGCGCCGGCCCGGCACGGTGTCCTTCTCGATGCAGGTGACCGCGGCGTCCTGGAAGTCGTACGGGGTCGGCCGCGCCCGGTCGCGCATCCCGGCCAGCAGCACCGAGGTCTGGAAGACCGCGATGGCGTCGGCGGTCGAGGCGAGGTAGCCGTTGCGTCGGGCGGCGCGCACGACGTCGACGGACCAGCCGAGCAGTTCGGCCTCGTCCAGGGGGTCGAGCACCGGCGGCCGCTGCAGGAAGCCGGACAGCCGGTCGGAGGGCACGGGGCCGACGGCCGGCACGGGCGCCGCGGCGGCCCGGCCGGTGCCCTTCGCGCCGCCGGCCCGGCCCGCGAGGCGGTACGGTCGGACCCCGGTGCGCTTCAGGTTCTTCGCCCACACCGCGGCGGCGATCGACACCGAGCCGGCGGCCAGGCCGAACTGGGCCTCGATCGCGGCGTGGCTGGACGGGATCAGGCCGTGCTGCCAGCGGGTCGCCGAGCGCGGCGGGATCGCGAAGCCGTCGCTGCCGTCGACGCCGAACTCGGCGACCCGGCTGGCCGCGTGGAAGGCGCCGCAGACGTACAGGCAGTCGGCCGGGTCGGTGCCGGTGGCGGCCAGGTGCTCGCGCATCCTCGTCCACATGTACCGCTCGCGGTCCTCGTCGACCGCGACCCGGCGCGGGTCGCCGGGCGCCAGCCGCCGGAAGAGGCTGCCGATCAGCAGCATGACCTGGCGGTAGGTGTCGTGGTCGCTGTCGCCGAGCGGCACCTCCACGTACTGGTGCCACCACTCGGACCAGTGCCGGACCTTGCCGTGCCGGAGCAGGTGCTCCTCCAACTCGGCGAAGCGCGGCCGGAGGTCGCCGATCTCCACGCCGACCGCGTCGCCGTGCAGCGCGGCCTCCCCGTCGGCGGCGGCCGCCTCCGGCCCGGCACCGGCGTCGGCCGGCGCGTCCGGTTCGCCGTCGCGCGGCTGCCACTGGAAGACGTGGTCCGAGGAGCGGTCCACCAGGACGAGTTCGACGTCGGGCGTGTCCAGCGCGTACGCGATCGCCTGGTACTCGGCGGAGGCCTCGGTGATCGGCGCGACCACCGAGAGCGGCGCCCAGTCGGCGGGGAAGCCGTCGACCTCGGTCGCGAACGCCTGGACGGCCACCGGCAGGCGGCAGTTGCGCAGCTCGGTGAGGAGCGGCGCCATGTCCTCGCACAGCTCCAGGTACACCACCTTGGGCTGCTTCTCGCGCAGCCGGCGCGCCATCGCGACCGCGGAGGCCGGCGAGTGGTGGCAGACCGGGAAGATCTCCAGCGGCTCGCGCACCGCCCGGTCGACGTCGTCGACGATGCCGAGCAGGATGCCCTCCAGGGCGTCCGGACCGTCGGCGAACTCGGCGGCCGCCTCCTGGAGCCGGGACCGCAGCGGGTCGAAGGCGCCCGCGGGTGCGGCCGTCACGACAGGGTGGCGATCGCGTCGCGGCCGCCCTCCAGGAACTCCGGCCACTCGCCGCCCTGCTCCTTGCCGCGCGGCTCGACCACGCCGTGCAGGTACTTGTTGAGGATGGCGAGGTCCTCCGGCTCGCGCCGGGCCAGCGAACCGACCAGCGAGGAGGCCAGGGTGCGGGCGGTCAGCGTCCGCTCGCCGAAGAAGTTGCCGTGCAGCACGGCGTCCTCCAGCACGCCGATCTGCTCGGCGGTGGACAGCGCCGACTCCAGCTTCTCGTCGTCGCTGCCGGCCGCGGCGGCCGAGGCGCGCAGGTCGGCGAAGGACTGCAGCAGCACGTCCAGCAGGGTGGGCGGCACCTCCAGCTCGATGGAGTGGCGGCGCAGCAGCTCCTCGGTGCGGAAGCGGACGATCTCCGCCTCGCTCTTCTTGTTGGTGACCACCGGGATGCGCACGAAGTTGAACCGCCGCTTCAGCGCCGACGAGAGGTCGTTGACTCCCCGGTCGCGGCTGTTGGCGGTGGCGATGACGGAGAAGCCCGGCTTGGCGAACACGATGCCGTCGCTGTCGAGTTCGGGCACCGAGACGTACTTCTCGGAGAGGATCGAGATCAGCGCGTCCTGCACGTCGCTGGTGGCGCGGGTGAGCTCCTCGAAGCGGCCGATCGCGCCGGACTCCATCGCCGTCATGATCGGCGAGGGGATCATCGACTCCCGGGACTGCCCCTTGGCGATCACCATGGACACGTTCCAGGAGTACTTGATGTGGTCCTCGGTGGTGCCGGCGGTGCCCTGGACGACCAGGGTGGAGTCGCGGCAGACCGCCGCGGCGAGCAGCTCGGCCAGCCAGCTCTTGCCGGTGCCGGGGTCGCCGATCAGCAGCAGGCCGCGGTCGGAGGCCAGGGTGACGATGGCGCGCTCGACGATGCTGCGGTCACCGAACCACTTCTGCGCGACCTCGCGCTCGAGGCCGTCGGAACGCTCGGAGCCGAGCACGAACAGCCGCACCATCTTCGGCGAGAGCCGCCAGCTGAACGGCTTCGGGTTGTCGTCGATCGACTCCAGCCAGGCCAGCTCCTCGGCGTACTTGAGCTCGGCGGGGGCGCGCAACAGGTCGGACATGGCAGGGCCTTTCGGGAAGGGATCGAGGGGGGTGCCGGCCCGGGGGCCTAGGCGAGGAAGTTCTTGAGCTCGTGGACGAGCTTGCCGACGTGGCCGGAGATCACCGGTGTGCCGAGCGCCTTGAAGCGCTCCCGGAACCAGGGGTTGACCTCCTGGCGGCCGGAGCTGGTCACCGAGCCGACCGGGATGAACCTCACCCCGGAGCGGTGCACCGCCTCGATGGCCTCGAACAGCGGCTGGGACCGGTCGAACTCGTAGAAGTCCGAGATCCAGACCATCACGGTGTCGGCGGGGTCGGCGATCTTCGGGCGGGCCATCGCCATCGCGACCGGGCCGTCGTTGCCGCCGCCGAGGTTGGTCCGCAGCAGCACCTCGAACGGGTCGCCCACCCAGGGGGTGAGGTCGATCGCGCGGGTGTCGTACGCGACGAGGTGCACGTCGACCTTGGGCAGGCCGGCGAAGATCGACGCCAGGACGGTGCAGTTGACCATCGAGTCGACCATCGAACCGGACTGGTCGACCACCACGATCAGCCGCTGCGGCGTGGTCTTCCGGGCGGTGTGCCGGTAGTGGAGGCGGTCGACGTAGAGGCGCTCCTCCTCCGGACTCCAGTTGGTGAGGTTCTTCCAGATCGTGCGGTCGAGGTCCAGGTTGCGGAAGACCCGCTTCGGCGGCACCGAGCGGTCCGGCCGGCCGGTGGAGGCCTTGGCGACCTGGGTGCGCAGCACCTCGGCGACCTCGTCGACGAAGCGGCGGATCAGCGCCTTGGCGTTGGCCAGCGCGACGCCGGAGAGGTTGTGCTTGTCGCGCAGCAGCTGCTCGATCAGCGACATGCTCGGCGTCAGCTGCGCGGCGAGCTTCGGATCGGCGAGCACCTCGCGCAGCTGCATCCGCTTCACCAGGCCGGCCTCGACCGCGCCGAGCTCGGGCCCGAGGCCCTGGGCGCCGGCGGGTGCCGGGCCACGGCCCGCCCGCAGCCCGCCGGGCCGGCAGCCGAGGGCGCGCTCCAGCCAGCCCGCGTCGGACTGCCAGCGGGCGAGCTGCCCGGCGGTGACGGTGCCGCTGCCGGTGGCGAAGACGTTCAGCAGCACCTTCGACGCCAGGGCGGCGCGGCGCACCTCGGCGGCGCCGTCCCGACGGCTGTCCTCCCGGGGGCCGCCGTCCTCGCCCGGCACCATCAGTCCGTCGATCTCGGCGGCCAGCTCCGGGTGGCGCTGGACGACGGAGTCGACGGAGGTCTGCGGGTCGAGCAGGGCGGCCGGCAGGCCGATGTCCTCGACCACGGCGAGGCTCGCGGACTCCAGGGCGTGCTGCTCCTCCGGGTCGAAGAGGCGGGCGAGCAGCCGCCAGTAGAGGACCTGACGGCGGTTCTCGTCCGCATCCGGGACCGGCTCGGCGTTCGGCTCGGCGTTCGGCTCGGTCATTTCCGCAGCAGCCTTCCCGCGCGCTCGCGCAGCACCGCGACGGCGTCGGTGGCGGCCTTCTCCGCCTTGACGCCCAGCTTGTCGGTGGTGCTGCCGGCCCAGGCCCCGGCGTGCAGGGCGACGGCCTTCTTCCGCACGGTGGTCTCGACGGCGATCGGCTGCAGCAGGTACCGGCCGGCGTCCCAGCGGAGCAGGCCGATGCAGGCGGCGGAGGCCGCGACGGCCTCCGGGGTGAGCGGGCCGGCCGCCGGGATCCGGTCGGTGTCGACGGCGAGCGGCTGCCCGGCGAGCACGAACTCCAGCGCGTCGCCGTCCTGCCGGGCGGTGTAGCCCTCCAGCAGCACCGGCACCGCGATCGCCGTCGGGTGCCGGTCCAGCGGTGCGGTGGCGGCTGCCTCGGCCGTGGCCAGCACGACCCGGGCGGTGCCGAAGGCGTCGGCGGGGGCGCCCGGGCGGGCGTGCTCCTCGCTCCAGAGCAGGTCGCCCCCGGCCGTCGCGGGCATGTCGGTCAGCTCCATCGAGCGGCCCTCGCCGACGGCGGCGAGCAGCGCCGTGTGCGGGCGCAGCAGCTGCCAGACACCCGTCCCGACGACCGTGTCCGGCTTGGGCACGGAGACGGAGGCGCGCACCAGCCGCGGCGTGCCGCCGTCGGCGGGCTCCAGCACGGCGTGCACCTGGGCCTGGACGGCCGTCGCGTGCTCCTGCAGGTCGATGCCGAGCGGCAGCAGACGGCCCGTCACGGCCTCGGCGGGCGGTGCGTCGGCCGCGCCCGGCACGGTGAGCACCAGGGCCCGCGACCACAGGTCGGCCCAGCGGCGCAGCGGCACCCGCTCCAGGGTGGCACCGGGGCAGGAGGCGGCGAGTTCGGCGGCGAAGCCGTCCAGCAGGGTGGCGAGGCGGCGCAGCGCCGGGTTGGGCAGCATCGCGCTGACCACCGGGGCGGCCCCGGCGACGAGGTCGTGGTCGATGCCCTGCCAGCCGGCGCGGGCGAGGTCGGCGAGCCAGGCGCGGGCGGCGGCCAGCAGGTTGGCGGCCTGCGGGGCGCCCGGCGCGGTGGCCGGGAAGGCGGTGCGGTCGCGGCCGGTCGCCCCGTCGATCCGCGCGGTCAGCGCGTCGTGCACGGAGCCGAGCAGGGCGCAGCGGGCGGCGGCCAGGGCGGTGAGGTGGCCTTCGTCCCCGATGCCGGCGGCGGTCTTCTCGGCGGCCTCGGCGACCCGGGCGGCGAGCGGCGAGCCGGCGACGGCCGCGGCCAGGGCGAGCAGTCCGGCGGCCTGGTCGGGTCGAGGCCGGAGCACGCCGGCGGCGAGCACCCGGTCGAAGCCGTCGACGGCGGCGAGCGCCTCGTCGAGGCCGTCGACCGGATCGGTGAGCAGGTCGGCGCGCATCAGGCCACCGCCGCCCGGGTCGGCGGGAACCACTGCATCTCGGGCAGCGGCGCGGTGGTCGGCGCGAGCTCCAGGTACGCCAGGTGGCGCAGGAACCGGCTGAACACCTGGGCGGCGGCTGCCCGGTCCGCGGCCGGCGGCAGGGTGGCCCGCATCGCCCCGGCGATCGCCGCCGCGTCGTCGGCGGCCTCGACCCGCAGGTAGCGGGAGACCCGCTCGGCGCCGTACTGCAGCACCGCCTCGGTGACCAGCGCGCCGATGTGGTTGCAGAACGAGCCGCGGGCGCCGCCGCAGGGCCGGTTGTTGTTGGTGCTGCAGGCGAACGCGAAGTCGCCGGCGGCGACCGAGGACACGTAGACCCGCTCGATGTCGGAGCCGCTGGACACCACGCCCTGCAGCCGGCCGTCGGCCAGTTCGACGAACGGGACCTTGGCGAGCTTGCGCGGCCGCGCGGGCGGCACCACGCGCGCCGTGCTCGACCCCTCCCAGGCAGACAATGCACCTTCTCCTTGCGTCCGGGGGTGTGCCGCGCCGGATCGGCGGGACGCTGAGAAAGCTAGTGGCGATCACTGACAGCCCCCGGTGCGCCGGCCGTGCGCACCGGGGGCCGCCGGTGTCAGCCGGCCGGGTGGACGAGTTCCCCGCCGACGTAGGTGCGTTCGACCCGGGCGTCGGCGATCTCCGCGGGCGGTGCGGTGAGGATGTCCCGGTCCAGGACGACCAGGTCGGCGAGGTGGCCGGGGCGCAGGCTGCCGGCGTCGTCGTGGCCGTTCACGTGGGCCGAGCCGGCGGTGTACGCGGCGAGGGCGGTGGCCACGTCGAGGCGCTGCTCGGGCAGGAAGACCCGGCCGTCGGTGGCGCCGGGCTCGGACCGGTTCACGGCGACGTGCAGCCCGGCGATCGGATCGGGGCTGCTGACCGGCCAGTCGCTGCCCGCGGCGAGCGTGGCGCCGGCGCGCAGCAGCGAACCGAACGGGTACTGCCAGGAGGCGCGTTCGGGTCCGAGGAAGGGGATGGTGAGCTCGTCCATCTGCGGCTCGTGGGCGGCCCACAGCGGCTGGACGTTGGCGATCGCGCCGAGCCTGGCGAAGCGCGGCAGGTCGTCGGGGTGGACGACCTGGAGGTGGGCGAGGTGGTGCCGGTTTCCGCGCCGGCCGTTGGCGGCGACGGCGGCCTCGACCGCGTCCAGCGCCTCGCGCACGGCGCGGTCGCCGAGGGCGTGGAAGTGCACCTGGAAGTCGAGGGCGTCGAGGGCGGTGACGTGCTCGCGCAGCCGCAGCGGGTCGACGAAGCTGATCCCGCTGTTGGCGGTGGCGCAGCCGCAGCGGTCGAGGTAGGGGCTGGTCATGGCGGCGGTGAAGTTCTCCGCGATGCCGTCCTGCATGATCTTCACAGTGCCGACGCGGAACCGGCCGTGGCTCAACTCCTTGCGCCGCGCCTCCAGTTCGGGGATCTGCTCGGCGCCGCGCCCGCGGTCCCACCAGAGGGCGCCGGTGACCCGGGCGGTGAGCGTGCCGTCGAGGGCGGCCGTCCGGTAGGCGTCCGAGACGTCGGGCTGGCCGTTGAAGACGCCGAGCAGGGCGTCCTGCCAGCCGGTGATGCCGAGCGAGTGCAGCAGCTCCTGGGCGCGCAGCAGGCCGGCCAGCCGGTCGGCGGCGGTGCTCGGCGGGACGTGCCGCGAGACCAGGCCGGTCGCGCCCTCCTGCAGCACTCCGCTGGGGGTGCCGTCGGCCTCGCGCTCGATCCGGCCGTCGGCCGGGTCCGGGGTGCCGGCGGTGAGCCCGGCGAGCTCCAGGGCGCGGGTGTTGGCCCAGGCGCCGTGGTGGTCCCGGTTCAGCAGGAACACCGGGCGGTCGGCGCAGACGGAGTCGAGCAGCTGCCGGCTCGGCAGGCCGCCCTCGAAGCTCTCCATCGACCAGCCGCTGCCGGTGATCCACTCCCGCTCCGGGTGGGCCGCCCCGTAGTCGCGGACGCGGCGCAGGTACTCGTCGACGCCGGTGGTGCCGGACAGGTCGCACTCGGCGAGCTCCGTCCCGCCATACACCGCGTGGACGTGCGCGTCCTGGAAGCCGGGGATCAGCAACCGGCCGTCCAGGTCCACGACGTGGGTGCGCGGACCGATCAGTTCGCGGACCTCGTCATGGCCGACGGCGGTGATCCGCCCGGCGGTGACGGCGAGGCCGGTGGCCCGGCTGCGGGCCGGGTCGTTGGTGTGGACGGGGCCGTTCGTGAAGACCAGATCGGCCTGGGCCATGGGTGGTGCTCCAGTGCTCGGGCGGCGGCGCCGCGGGTGGAGAGGGGGGTGTTGCGGTCCGGGCCCGCGGCGGGCAGGCCCGGACCGGGATCAGACGGTCGGTTCGAGGACCGGCTCGGCGGCGGGGTCCGGCGAGCGGCGGTCGAAGTACGGGGAGCGGCGCACCCAGCGCGCCCACGCGGCCGCCAGCAGGCCGGTGCCGACCATCAGCCCGGGCACCAGCAGCTGGAACCAGCCGTTGTCGGCGCCGAGTTCGAGGTGGTCGGCGGAGGACCAGAAGGTCCACACCAGGTGGCCGCCGACGGCGAGCAGCACGACCGCGCCCAGCAGCGGTGCCACCACTGCCCGCAGCCCCTCCCACGGCGCGGTGCGCAGCAGGCCGCGGAAGCGCACCGCGGCGGCGAGCGCGGTGAGCGCGTAGTACAGGGCGACCAGGATGCCGCTGGCGTTGACCGCGGCCGAGATCAGGTCGCTGACGGTGGGGACGGCGGTCGAGAGCACGGCGAGGACGGTCGCGACCGCGGCGATCAGCACGGTGCCGACGGCCGGGGTGCCGTGCCGGGGGTGCAGCCGCGTCCACACCGGGCCGAGGGTGCCGTCGCGGCCCATCGCGAACATGCCGCGGGCGGTGGGGATGATGCCGGCCTGCAGCGAGGCCGCGGCGGAGAACAGCAGCGCCACCAGCGGCAGCGCGGCCAGCGGCTGGTCGGCGAGCTTCGCCCCGAAGTAGGTCAGCCCCTGGGCGCCGTTGTCGGCCAGCTCGGAGAGCGGCAGCACCCGCTGGAAGGCCGTTCCCGCGAGCAGGAAGAGCAGCACGATGACGGTCAGCGCGATGAAGCCGCCGCGCGAGGCGTCCCGCGGGTCGCGGACCTCCTCGCCGATGCTGAACACCGACTCGAAGCCCCAGTAGCAGAACACCGCGAGCACCATGCCCTGGGCCAGCGCGGGGATCGAGGGGATCGTGAACGGGTTGTACCAGTCGAGCGAGAACGGCTGGTCGCCGGCGAACAGGCCGTAGCCGCAGAAGACCAGCAGCACCGCGTACTCGAAGAGCAGCAGGTACTTCTGCAGCCGGGCGGAGAGGTCCAGCCCGCGGACGGCGACGGCGGTGGCCGCGGCGAGCACGGTCAGCCCGATGACGGTGGTCTGCAGCGTGGAGTCCGGGTCCAGGGCGAGGCCGCCGATCCGGTGCAGCCCGGCGAGACCGAGCAGTTGCAGCACCGCGGAGCCGGTCACGGCGGTGGTGTAGGCCAGGAAGACGACCGTGCCCACGATGTTGACCCAGCCGGAGAGGAAGCCCAGCCACGGGTCGAGGGTGCGGCCGATCCAGCTGTAGCTGTTGCCCGCGTTCGGCTCGACCCGGTTGAGGCGGCCGTAGCCGCCCGCGATGGCGAGCACCGGCAGGAAGGCCAGCAGCATCAGCGCCGGCAGGTGCAGGCCGACCACGCCCGCCATCAGGCCGAGGCCGATGCCGATGCTGGTGGTCGCCGCGGTCGTCGAAGCGGCGATGACCACGCCGCCCTCGATGCCGACCGACTTGCGCATCGTCGTACGGGCGGTGGCCGCGGTGGGGGAGCCCGCGGTGCGGCCGGGGGGCTTGAGCGGTGATGCCAAGGGAGAACCGCCTCAACTGTGGGGGTGTGACCGGCGGGGAGGGAGGACGCCGGAGAGCCGGTGGCCGGTGGCGCTGTGCCGGTGGCCGGAATGAAACCGGCCGGGCACTTCACACGTCAATGCTGTTGTCATAAGCTCCCCGGCCATGACCGAACGCGTGGTACCGGAAGACCGCCGCCGGCGCAGGCGCCCCACCCGCCGGGGCACCGTGCTCTCCGAGCGGACGATCGTGGAGACGGCCCTGCACCTCGTCGACCAGCAGGGCGCCCAGGCCCTCACCGTGCGCAAACTCGGCGCCGCCCTCGGCGCCGACCCCAGCGCGATCTACCGCTACTTCCACAGCTCCGACGCCCTGATGCTCGCCCTCACCGACGAGATGATCGGCCGCGCCCAGCAGGGCTACCGGGCCACCGGGGACTGGCGCGCCGACCTGCGGGAGATCGGTCGCCGGATCCACGCCTGCTACCAGGCCCACCCGCAGGCCGCCGTGCTCGCCGCCCACCGCACCACCGGCCGCGAGCACGAGGTCCGGGTGGTCGAGGCGATCCTCGGCGTGCTGCGCGCCGCCGGACTCCCGGACGGCGAGGCGGTGCGGATCTACCACGCCTTCGTCGACCAGGCGCTCGGCTTCGCCGCCCTGGACGCCGCCGCCCTCGCCCTCCCCGCGGCCGCCCAGGCCGCCGACCTCGCCGTCTGGCACGCCACCTACGGCACCCTCTCCGCCGACACGCACCCCAACATCGCGGCGACCGCGCCCCTGCTCGCCGTCGACATGCGGCGCAGCGGCTATCCCACCGCGCTCGAACTCCTCCTCGACGCGATCGCCGCCCGCCTCGACACCGCCGCCGGCTGAGGCCGGCCCTCCGGGTGCGCCGGTGCGTCGCGGCGGAACAGCGCCGTCCACAGGAAGGCCTCGCCGAACAGCGGCGAGTCGGCCGGTTCGTCGTTCATCCGGCGGAGCTCGACCTCCGTCAGGTCCGCGAAGATCCGGCGCAGCGACTCCGCGGTGTACGCGAGGCCGCCGCCCAGCCGGCCCTCCTGGTAGAGGTCCGCGTCGGAGAGTTCCGAGCCCATCGCGCCGGCGGCGAAGCAGGTCAGCGCGAGGTGGCCGCCGGGCGCCAACACCCCGGCGAGGAGCGCCAGATAACTGACGCGGCGGTGCGGCGGCAGGTGGTGGAAGCACCCCGAGTCCACCACCAGCTCGTACGGGCCGGTCAGTTCCGTTCCGGCGAGCCGGAAGGCGTCGCCGCAGAGGAGGCGGACCTCGACGCCGGCCTCCCGCGCCCGGTCCCCGGCCCACGCCAGGGCGGCGGGGGAGAGGTCGACCGCGTCCACCTCGAACCCCCGGGACGCCAGGAACACCGCGTTGCGCCCCGGCCCGCACCCGAGGTCCAGGGCCCGGCCGGGAGCGATCAGCCCCCGGTCGACGTGGGCGGCCAGGCTCTCGTCCGGCTTGTCCGCGAAGAACGGGACGGGCTTCGACCGGTCGGCGTAGAAGCGGTCCCAGTAGCCCGCGCCGTCCCCGGTGGCCAACCGGCCGTCCCGGCTGGCGAACAGCCCGTCCAGGAGAGCGAGAACGTCATCGACAGTACGTACGGTCCGGTCCATCCGGCCCCCCTTCCGACAGGTCGTCAGATTACCCCTGAGAGTGAAGAAAGACCAGGTCAGGGCTGGTGTGGTGGAGTCGCGCAGGCCCCGTGGCGGGTCCGCGGAAGGGCCGGACGGGGCGGCACCCCGCCGAGCCCGCCCGCTGCTGTTCACGCCCCCGCGGGGGGCCGCGAAAGGGCCGTCCGGGGTCGGGCCGGGCGGACTTCTTCGAGCGGATTTCCGGTGCTGCGGCCCCTGGCGGAGGGGTGGGAAACCGGTGGGCCGGGCAGCGGTGCGTGCCCTACGGTGATGCCGGCAAAGGTGCAGGTCGGACGCGGGGGTGGGACGTGGGTTGGGACATGACGATCGAACGGCCGGAGGGTGCGGGGGATCCCGAGTTCCGACTCAACATGTCGAGCATGGGGCCGGCGTTGCGGGCCATGGACCGGCTGGGGATGCTGTCGTACGGTCACGAGCCGCCTGCGTGGCCGAAGTCGGCCACTTCGGTCTGACGTCCGCCGACTTCGTCGATGCGGCGGACGGTCGGGTCTCGGAGGCGATGCGCACCTACGAAGCCGCCTGCCGGGCCGTGGCCGCGTGGCATGCGGAGCCGCCGACCGGTATCCCGGACCACAAGATCGGCGGCACGAACGACGGCTGGATCGTGACACCCGCCGAGATCCGTGCAGCCCTGGCCGCCCTCGCGGCACAGCCCGAGGAGGCCAAGGCCGGGACGTTCGCGGAGCATCCCCGCTGGGACGAGTGGGTCGACCACCTGACCCGCGCCGCGGCCCACGGCGGATTCCGGGTCGAGTGGCGGGACGGGCCCGTGTGCCGCCCCCGGTGCCTCAGCGGCAGATCCAGTGGCTGTCGCGGGCCGGGCGCCTGCGTTGATCCCCGGAGGGGCGGGTCCCACGAGGTCGCCGTCCTCGTGGGCGAGCCGGTCGCCCGCCGCGACGAACACCGCCCCGGTCCAGTACGCCCCGGAAGTCGGGTCGGGGCAGGCACTCGCTGATCAACGTCGCTCGCGGCACCGGGGTGACCCAGGACGTGTCTTCAAAGGCGTACGGATGCCGCACAGGTGCCCCCACGCGCCCCTGGAGTCACCACCGAGCGCCCTTTGAAGACGGCTCCCCGTCGGGTTTCAGGTGCACGGGTCGGGCTTCCCGGCCGGACCGCGGTCGCCGCGACCGGTTTTCGCGTTCCGGCCGGGCGGGGCGGCTCAGCCGAGGGGGATGTCCTTCTCGCGGAGGGCGGCCAGGGCGGGGCCGTACATCCGGGTCTTGATGGTGCCGACGGTGGGGCCGGCCTTGGTGGTGTGGGTGGCGGCGAGGTCGAGGGCGGTGCGGCGGAGGGAGCCCTCGTCGGCGGTGCGGTCGACGATGCCGGCGGCGAGGGCGTCGCGGCCGCCGTAGCGGCGGGCGGTGATCATGGCCTCGTGGGCCGTCCCCGGGTGGAGGCGGGCCTGGATCAGGGCCGACATGCCGGCCGTGAAGGGGATGTTGATCTCGGCCTCGGGCAGGCACCAGTAGCCCCGGTCGCCGCGCATCACCCGGAAGTCGTGCGCCAGCGAGAACATCGCCCCGGCCGCGAAGGTGTGCCCCTGCAGCGCGGCGACGGTGACCACGGGCAGGGTCAGCATCCGGGCCAGCAGTTCCTGGACGGAGGAGACGTACTCGAGCGCCCGGTCGGTGTTGGCGAACAGCCAGTCCAGGTCGAGGCCGTTGGAGTAGAACTTGCCGGTGGCCGTGGTCACCAGGGCGCGCGGGCCCTCGGCCTTCTCCACCTCGTCCAGCAGGCCGTCGACGGTGGCGACCCAGTCGGGGTGGAAGCGGTTCTCGGTGTCGCCGAGATCGAGGACGAAGACGTCGTCGATGCGCTCGAGTGCGGGCATGGCATCTCCTTCGGGCAGCCGCGGTGGACCGAGCCGCACGGGGACCGGGCTGGAAGCTACTGGCTGGTAACTACGGTGTCCGGGATCGTACCCGGCGGTGGGCGCGCTGTCTGCCCCCGTGCCCGCGGTGATCGGACGACGATCCGTGAGAACCCGGCCCGGGGCGCGTCCGCGAAGGTCGCGGGTGCACCGCGACGGACGCAGGTCAGGCCGGCCCCGCGGCGAACGCCCGGCGGCACGCGCGGACGGCCTCGCGGACGGCCGGGCCGTGCGCGGGCCGCCAGACCAGCGCGAGCAGGGCCGGTTCGGTGGCGTCCTCGATCGCCAGGGCGGTCAGCCGGTCCGCGTGCGCGGCGGCCATCGAGACGCTGAGCACGGCCACCCCGAGCCCCCGCGCGGCCAGGTCGGCCACGGCGTCCGCCGCCCCGGCCTCCAGCGCGATCGCCGGCCGGACGCCGGCGGCGGCGCACGCCCCGTCCAGCACCGTGCGGATCCCGGTGCCCCGCGGCATGCAGATCACCGCGTGCTCCGCCAGGTCGGCCAGCGCGAGGCGGCCGCGCCCGGCCAGCGGGTGGCCCGCGGGGACGGCCGCGACCAGCGGTTCGCTGACGATCGTCAGGGCCTCCAGGCCCTCCGGCGCGGCGGTCGCCGTGCCGACCAGGGCGAGGTCGACGGTGCCGCTGCGCACGGCGCCGGCGAGCCGCTCCGAGTTGTCCTCCTGCAGCGTGATCTCCACCCCCGGGTGGGCCCGGTGGAAGGCGGCGAGCGCGTCGAACAGCGGGGTGACCGTGCAGCCGACGACCATGCCCACCGTGAGCCGCCCCCGGATCAGGCCGGTCACCTCGCCCACCGCCTGCCGGACGGCCGCCGCCGACGCCAGCGTGGCGCGGGCGTGGTCGAGGGCCGCCTTGCCCGCCACGGTGAGCGTCGCGGCCCGCGCCGACCGGTCGAAGAGTTCCGCGCCGAGCGCCCGCTCCAGCTGTCGGATCTGGGCGCTGACCCCGGACTGGCTGATCTGCACCCGTTCCGCCGCCCGGGTGAAACTCCGCTCCTCCGCCACCGCGACGAAGTACTCCAGCTGCCGCAATTCCATGACTTGTGATTCTAGCTTCCAGCAGATCCAGCTGTTGGACTTCTGATCACCGCGGGGCGAGGCTGGAAGCACCGGGCCGGAGGGCGGCCGCGGAACCCAGGAACGGATCAATCGCCGGGAGGGCGTCATGCCGGAGACCGAGCAACAGCGGACCGACTACGCGCGCTACGAGAAGGCCGCGAGGCCCGAGGACATCACCCGTCTGTTCGTCGAGCGCTCCAACGCCGGTGACGCCGCCGGGGTCGCCGCGCTGTACACGGAGGATGCCGTGCTGGCCTATCCTCCGGGGTCGTTCACGGTTGGCCGGGAGGCGATCCGGGCACTCTGGGAGAAGGTATTGGCGAACCGCCCGCACTTCGAGCCGGAGGCGCCGCTGCCGACCCTGGTCAGCGGGGACGTCGCCCTGACCTCGACCCCGCCGCGGGACGGCGCCGGGGCGCGCGCCCAGGTGGTGCGCCGTCAGCCGGACGGGAGCTGGCTGCGCGTCCTCGACCAGCCGGAGTTCGTCAACCCGGCGGGCTGAGCGGCCGCCGGGGCGGTCTGTTCCGGTGATCGGCCGCGACCCTCTGTCAGAAGTGTTGACCGTCCGTCACAGTAGTGCTCTGATCGGCGCAACACTTCCGGGAGGATGTACATGGACCTGAAGGACACCTGGTGGGCCTGGGCGCTGGCGCTCATCGGACTCGTCGTACTGGCGATTCTCGGTTCGACGAGCTGACCCGCCGGACCGGCGCCGAGCGGGGCGGCGCCGGCCCCTGACCGCACCCGCCGGACCGGTCCGGGCCGGCGGGCGGGCAGCGTCGCTCCCCGGAATGTCCGGTTCGCGCGCCTATGTTGGGTCGGGTGACCAGTACTCCCGCCCCGACCGGGCGGCCCGTGCACAAGGAACGGCCCCACGCCGGACGGACGGACTACGCCGGTGCGGTGTACGGCTCGCTGCTCGCCGCGTCCGTCGTCGCGACCGCCGGTACGGCCGGGGAGTTCCCCCGGCTGCAGCTGATCGGACTGCTGCTGGTCACCGGCGTGGTCTTCTGGGCGGCCCACGTCTACGCACAGGTCGCCGGCGAGCGGATCGTCGGCAAGGTCATCGACCGCCGGGAGTTGCGGCGGGTGGCCGGGCACGAGTGGTCCATCGTGGAGGCCGCCGTCCTGCCCGCCGTGGCGGTGGCGGTCAGCCCGCTGCTCGGCCTCGACCTCGCCGGAACGGCCTGGCTCGCGCTGGCGGTCGCGGTGGCGCAGCAGGTCACCTGGGCGACCCTCGGCGCCGTCCGGGCCGGCGCGTCCCGCCGGATGGCGGTCGGCGAGGGCGTGGCCAACCTGCTGCTCGGCCTGATCATCGTCGCGGCCAAGGCCGCCCTCGGGCACTGAACCGGGCACCGGACCGGGGCGGGAGCCCCCGCGCGGTCCGCGGGGAGCCGGGGCGTCAGCCGGCGGAGTCGCGCGGCGGGAAGGCGATCTCCCGCAGTCGCTGCCAGTCCAGCGGCGGCCGCGCGCTCGGCACGCCGGGCCGGTGCCGCGGCACCCGCACCCGCAGCGCGGCCGGACGGATCCGGCAGACCACCGGCGTCGGCAGGACGAGCGCCTCGCCGTCCACCCCGACCGGGATCTCGGGGGCGTCGGCGTCGACCACCACCTCGCGGGCGGCGAGCGCCGTCAGCCCGGTCGCGCTGCCGCCGCGCAGCAGGCCGACCGCCTGGGCCGCGTTGTCGACCTTGACCCCGAGCACCCCGAGCGCCCCGGTGTCCAGCCGCGGACGCCGCCCCAGCCCGCCCGCGTCGCCGGGCGCGTACGGGTTGTTGCTGACCAGGACGGCCTGCGGGGCGTCCACCGCGGTGCCGCCGGCGCGCAGCACCAGCCGGGGCCCGCTCTGGTGGGTCAGCAGGTCGGGCAGCATGTCGAGGACGGTGCGCACCTTGTCGTCCCGGTAGGCCGGGCTCTGCACCACGGCCGCGTAGGTGCCGAAGGACGCGTTGTTGACGAAGACCCGGTCGCCGATCAGGCCGAGGTCGATGCGCACCTCCACGCCGTCGGTGAGGGCGTCCAGACAGGTGCCCGGGTCGGTGCGGTCGAGGCCGAGGTCCATCGCGAAGTGGTTGCGCGTCCCGGCGGAGATCACCAGGAAGGGCACGCCGTGCTCGGCGGCGACGCCCGCGACCAGCGCCTGGGTGCCGTCGCCGCCGGCGACCCCGAGCAGGTCGGCCCCGCGGGCCACCGCGGCCCGGGCCAGCTCGGCGACGTCCTGGTGGTGCCCGGGGTCGAGCAGGACGACCTCCGCGCCGAGCGCCCGGGCCCGCTCGGCGAGCCCGAACCGCTCGACCTTGCCGCCGCCGGAGCGCGGGTTCATGATCAGGAACGGCCGGGCGGGTGCCGGCGTGCGGTGCTCGACCGGCTTGCTGGTGCCGCGGGACAGGGCGGACCTCCCGGCCGCCACCGCGACCGCCCACAGCGCCAGCACCAGCAGCACGGCCCAGAGCAGGTCGACCAGCGCGTACCCGACCAGGACGGCGGTCACCGCGCCGACGGCCAGGCCGATCGCCAGCAGGCGCCGGGTGCCGCGGTGGGTGAGCGCCCACCAGAGGCCCGCCACGGCCACGGCCAGCGCGAGCAGCCCGGCGATCAGCAGACCCAGCGACTTCAGGCCGCCGACGATCAGCAGCACCGCCATGGCGCCGCCCACGGCGGCGAAGGCCAGGCGTGCCGCCCAGCGCCGCCGGGTGCCGTCCCCGTGCCCGATCGCGTCCGGTGATCCCGTCATGACCCGATGATGGCACCGCCGGGCGCCGGAGGGGTGGACTCCGCAGCGGTCTCCGGGCCCCGGCGCGGCCGCGGCGCGGTGGCCGCGGAACGGTCATAGGGTGGCGGCGGACTCCTCGTGCGGCGGGCCGCCTCCGGTGCCGCGGGAGAACTCGATCCGGGGGGCGGTGTCGAAAAGGGTCCCGGACGAGATATCTTGACGTCGAGACGTTGTACACGTGAAGCGGAGTACCCGGTGACTGACTCGACCATCATCTACACGCACACTGACGAGGCCCCGGCCCTGGCAACGTATTCCTTCCTGCCCGTGGTCCAGGCGTACGCCTCGACGGCGGGCGTCAAGGTGGAGACGCGCGACATCTCCCTCGCCGGGCGCATCATCGCGAGCTTCCCGGAGCGTCTCGAGGAGGGGCAGCGCATCGACGACGCCCTCGCCGAGCTCGGCGAGCTGGCCAAGACCCCCGGCGCCAACATCATCAAGCTGCCGAACATCTCGGCCTCCATCCCGCAGCTCAAGGCCGCGGTCGCCGAGCTGCAGGCCCAGGGCTACGCCCTGCCGGACTACCCGGACGACCCGAAGACCGACGAGGAGCGCGAGACCCGCGCCCGCTACGACAAGGTCAAGGGCAGCGCGGTCAACCCCGTCCTGCGCGAGGGCAACTCGGACCGCCGCGCCCCCGCCTCGGTGAAGAACTACGCCAAGGCCCACCCGCACCGCATGGGTGCCTGGAGCGCCGACTCCAAGACCAACGTCGCCACCATGGGCGTCGACGACTTCCGCTCCACCGAGAAGTCCGCGGTCGTCGCCGAGGCCGGCGACCTCCGCATCGAGCTGCACGGCGACGACGGCTCCACCACCGTGCTCCGCGAGAAGGTGCCGGTGCTCGCCGGCGAGGTCGTCGACGCCTCGGTGATGCGCGTCGCCGCCCTGCGCGAGTTCCTGACCGCCCAGGTCGCCCGCGCCAAGGCCGAGGACGTGCTGTTCTCGGTGCACCTCAAGGCCACCATGATGAAGGTCTCCGACCCGATCGTCTTCGGCCACGTCGTGCGCGCGTTCTTCCCGAACACCTTCGCCACCTACGGCGCCGACCTCGCCGCCGCGGGCCTCAGCCCGAACGACGGCCTCGGCGGCATCTTCAAGGGCCTGGAGGCGCTCGCCAACGGCGCCGAGATCAAGGCGTCCTTCGACGCCGAGATCGCCGCCGGCCCCGCCCTGGCGATGGTCGACTCCGACCGCGGCATCACCAACCTGCACGTGCCGAGCGACGTCATCGTCGACGCCTCCATGCCGGCCATGATCCGCACCTCCGGCCACATGTGGGGCCCGGACGGCCAGGAGGCCGACACCCTCGCCGTCCTCCCGGACAGCAGCTACGCCGGCGTGTACCAGGCCGTCATCGAGGACTGCCGCGCCCACGGCGCCTTCGACCCGGCCACCATGGGATCCGTCCCGAACGTCGGCCTGATGGCGCAGAAGGCCGAGGAGTACGGCAGCCACGACAAGACCTTCGAGATCGCCACCACCGGCACCGTGCGCGTCGTCGACGCCTCCGGCGCCGTCGTGCTGGAGCAGGTCGTGGGCGCCGGCGACATCTTCCGGATGTGCCAGACCAAGGACCTCCCGATCCGCGACTGGGTCAAGCTCGCCGTCACCCGCGCCCGCGCCACCGGCGACCCCGCCGTCTTCTGGCTGGACGAGGGCCGCGCGCACGACGCCCAGCTGATCGCCAAGGTGAAGGCGTACCTGCCGGAGCACGACACCGAGGGCCTGCAGATCGAGATCCTCTCGCCGGTCGAGGCGACCAAGTTCTCCCTGGAGCGCATCCGCCGCGGCGAGAACACCATCTCGGTCACCGGCAACGTGCTGCGCGACTACCTGACCGACCTCTTCCCGATCCTGGAGCTGGGCACCAGCGCCAAGATGCTGTCGGTCGTCCCGCTGATGAACGGCGGCGGCCTCTTCGAGACCGGCGCCGGCGGCTCCGCCCCGAAGCACGTCCAGCAGCTGGTCAAGGAGAACTACCTGCGCTGGGACAGCCTCGGCGAGTTCCTCGCCCTGGCCGTCAGCTTCGAGCACCTCGCCACCACCACCGGCAACGCCCGCGCCCAGGTGCTGGCCGACACCCTGGACCGCGCCACCGGCACCTTCCTCAACGAGGACAAGTCGCCGAGCCGCCGCCTCGGTGGCATCGACAACCGCGGCAGCCACTTCTACCTGGCCCTGTACTGGGCCCAGGAGCTGGCGCAGCAGACCGCCGACGCCGAGCTCGCCCAGGCGTTCGCCGGTCTCGCGAAGGCGCTGTCCGAGCAGGAGCGGACGATCGTCGACGAGCTGATCGCCGTCCAGGGCTCGCCGGTCGACATCGGCGGCTACTACCAGCCCGACGCCGCCAAGGCCGCGGCCGTGATGCGCCCGTCGAAGACCTTCAACGACGCCGTCGCCGCCCTCGGCTGACCCACCCCGCACTCCCCGGAGTGACCGAAGGCCTCGCCGCCCCCGGCGGGGCCTTCGCCGTCCCCGGCGGGGCCTTCGCCGCCCCCGGCGGGGCCTTCGCCGCCCCCGGCGGGGCCTTCGCCGTCCCCGCGGCGCCGCCGGCGGCCCGGGAGACGGCCGGGAGGGGCCCCACGCGGCGTTCCCGGGGTGACCTCCCGAACGCCCTCGGCGCCCTACGGGCTCAGGAAGCCGGCGTCCGTGAGGACCCGGCGGCCTTCGGGGGATTCGGCGAGGGCGACGAAGGCGCGGGCGCCGGCGGTGTTGGGGGCGCGGGCGAGGACGGCGATCGGGTAGTCGTTGATCGCGCGGGCGGCCTCGGGGAAGGGCACGCCGTCCGCCTTGCCCGCGGCGGCCTTCACGTCCGTCCGGTAGACCAGCGAGGCGTCGGCCTCGCGCAGTTCGACCTTGGTCAGGGCGGCCTTCACGTCCTGCTCCCAACTGACCGGGGTGAGCTGGACGTTGCCGGCGGTGAGGGCCTTCCGGGCCGCGGCGCCGCAGGGCACCTGCTGGGCGCAGAGCACCACCTTGAGGCCCGGCTGGGCGAGGTCCTGCAGGGTGGTGATCTGCTGCGGGTTGTCCGGTGCGACGGCGATCTCCAGCTGGTTGCGGGCGAAGGTGACGGGGTCGCCTGCCGTCCCGCCCTCGTCGCCGACGGTCTTCATGGTGGCCGGGCTCGCCGCGGCGAAGACGTCCGCGGGGGCGCCGGCGACGATGCTCGCCGCGAGGGCGTCGCTGCCCGCGAAGTCCAGCCCCACGTGGCTGCCGGGGTGGGCCGCCTCGAACCTCCGCCCCAGTTCGGTGAAGGCCTCCTTCAGCGAGGCGGCCGCGAAGACGGTGACCGTGCCCGAGACGGACGCGGAGGCCGCCGGACCGGTGGACCCGGCGGACGGGGCCCGGTCCGAACCGCAGCCGGCGAGGGCGAGCAGGACGGCCGCACCGGCCGCGGCCAGGCGCAGGGCGGGACGGCCCGGGATTCGCTTCACGCGGCGAGCCTAGGGCCGCATCTGCCAGCCGCAGAGGCGCCTCTCCCTGGATTTCGCCCGTCTGCAGGAGTGCGGCGCTCGGCGCCGTCCGTTGGTCGATCGCCCAGGCCGGGGCCGTGGCGGCCGTGGGTCGCACCAGTCGTGGCGGCCCGTCCGCGTCGGCTTCGATCACCGTGTCGGCTTTCGAGGACGGTGGGACGACGTGGACCTGAACACGATGGTGGAGGTGCGTGACGCGCGGCGGCGCGACACCTGGCGGCTCGCCGCGCTCGGTGGCCTTCAACTCGCAGTGGTTCCGGATCGCCGTGGACCCGGACACCGGCGAGATCCGCATCCTGCGCAGCGTCCACGGCGCCGACGCCGGCAGGGTGATGAACCCGCTGCAGTGCCGCGGCCAGGTCGAGGGCGGCGTCGCCCGGGCACTCGGCGCCACCCTCGTCGAACAGGTGCTGCTCGACGAGCGCGGCGAGGTCACCACCGCCGCCTTCCGCCGCTACCGGCCGCCCGCCTTCGCCGACGCCCTGCGCGACGCCACCGGCATCCGCTTCACCGAGGCGCCGTTCCTGCGCGACCGGGTCCGGCAGGCGATCGACGCCCACCGCCGGCAGGGCGGGCCGAGGCCGTAGAGTCGTCGTCGCAGGCCGCGCCGGTGGCAGCGGCGCCGAACCCACCCGCGGAGGCCCCCGGTGAGCACCCCACGGACGCCGCAGCGCACCCGCTCGTCGCACGACCGGGCGGCGACCGAGGAGGCCCTGCGCAGCGCGGCCCTGGACCTGCTGCAGAAGCAGGGCGTGCTCGCCGGACTCAACCTCCGCGAGGTGGCGGACGAGGCCGGCGTCAACCGCGGCCTCGTCTACCAGTACTTCGGCTCCCGCCGCGACCTGCTGCGCTCCGCCCTGTGGTCGCAGGGCCAGGAGAGCGTGCAGGACGCGGCGGCGGCCGCCTCCGAGGAACTCCCGCTCCGCAAGCGGCTCTCCCGGTTCTTCTGGACGGCGCTGCGCCGCCCCGGCCCGATCCGGCTGATGGCCCTGCTCGTCCTGGACGGCGACGAGCGGCCCCGGCCGATGCCCGGTCGGGCCCACGAGCACCGGCTACTGGAGGCCGAGGCCGCCCGCGGCGAACTGCCCGTCGACGACACCGACGCCCTGCAGGCGGCCGTCGCCTCCGCCGTGTACGGCTACGCGCTGTTCCGTGAGCACCTCGCCCGGGAGATCGACGTGCCGGTGGAGGAACTGGACGGCCGGGTGGCCCGCTGCCTGGACGCCATGGTGTCCAGGCAGCCCCGCCCCTGAGGCCGACGCCACCCGGATTTCTAGCAGAACGCTGAAAGCCACCCGGAGTGCGCGACACCGGAATCGCCGGGACCGGAGACAAGCGGCCCGGTGTGGTTTATCGTTCCGCTAAAACCTGCGGAGCGGTGGCGAGAACCCGCGGCGATGGGAGTCGGCATGACCGAGAAGGCGTACCGCGTCTGCCCGCTGTGCGAGGCGACCTGCGGACTCGAACTCACCCTGGACACCGGCCGGATCACCGCCGCCCGCGGCGACCGGGCCGACGTCTTCAGCCGAGGGTTCGTCTGCCCCAAGGGCGCCGCCCTCGGCCAGCTCGACAACGATCCCGACCGGATCCGCCGCCCGCTGCTGCGCACCGCCACCGGTCACCGCGAGGTCGACTGGGAGGAGGCCTTCGCCGCCGTCGAGGCGGGCCTCACCTCCGTCATCGACCGGCACGGCCGGCAGGCCGTCGCCACCTACCTCGGCAACCCCAACGTCCACACCCTGGCCGGCGGCCTCTACGCCGGCGCCCTCGCCAAGGCCGTCGGCAGCACCCAGGTCTACAGCGCCAGCACCGTCGACCAGATGCCCAAACACGTCTCCTCCGGCCTGCTCTTCGGCGACCCGCTGGCGATCCCCGTCCCCGACCTCGACCGCACCGACCTCCTGCTGATGCTCGGCGCCAACCCCGTCGAGTCCAACGGCAGCCTGTGCACCGCCGCCGACTTCCCCGGCAAGCTCAAGGCCCTGCGCCGGCGCGGCGGCCGCCTCGTCGTCGTCGACCCGCGGCGCACCCGCACCGCCGCCCTCGCCGACCGCCACCTGCCGATCCGTCCCGGCGCCGACGCCTACCTGCTGGCCGCCCTGGTGCACACCCTCTTCGCCGAGGAGCTCACTGCACCGGGCCCGCACCTCACCGGCGCCGAGGACGTCCGCCGGCTCGTCGAGCCCTTCCCGCCCGAGGCCGTCGCCGACGCCTGCGGCATCCCCGCCGAGTCGATCAAGGACCTCGCCCGCGAACTCGCCGCCGCCCCCACCGCCGCCGTCTACGCCCGGATCGGCACCAGCACCGTCGAGTTCGGCACCCTCGCCAGCTGGCTGGTCGACGTCCTCAACGCCCTCACCGGCAACCTCGACCGCCCGGGCGGAGCGATGTTCCCGCTCGCCGCCCGGCGCCGCCGCGGCACCGGCCGGGGCCGCGGCTTCACCACCGGGCGCTGGCACAGCCGGGTCCGCGGCCTGCCCGAGATCAAGGGCGAACTGCCCGCCGTCACCCTCGCCGAGGAGATCACCACCCCGGGCGACGGGCAGGTCCGCGCCCTGATCACCGTCGCCGGCAACCCGGTGCTCTCCACCCCCGGCGGCCACCGCCTCGACGAGGCCCTCACCGGCCTCGACTTCATGGTCAGCGTCGACCCCTACCTCAACGAGACCACCCGGCACGCCCACGTCGTCCTGCCGCCCCCGCCGCCCGGCCGCTCCCCGCACTTCGACCTGGCCTTCGGCGACCTCGCGATCCGCAACACCGCCCGCTGGTCCCCGGCACCCCTCCCGCCGGAGGACGGCGAACTCGACGAGTGCCGCATCCTCTCCCGGCTCACCATGATCGCCGCCGGCCGCGGCGCCGCGGCCGCCGCGAACCCGTACGCCCTCGACGACACGGTGATCGCCGGCGTCCTCGCCAAGGCCGTCGCCGACCCGTCCTCGCCCGTCCACGGCCGCGACCCGGCCGAACTCGCCGCCGCCCTGCACGGCGACAGCGGCAGCGAACGCCAGGTCGACCTGATGCTCCGCCTCGGCGCCTACGGCGACGGCTTCGGCGCCGACCCGGACGGCCTCACCCTGGCCCGGCTGCTCGCCGCACCGCACGGCATCGACCTCGGCCCGCTCGAACCCCGGCTGCCCGAGGTGCTGCGCACCCCCTCCGGCACCGTCGAACTCTGCCCCGCACCGCTCGCCGCCGACCTCGACCGGCTGCGCGCCGCCCTCGCCGAGCGCCGTGACGGCCTCGTCCTGGTCGGCCGCCGCCACCTGCGCTCCAACAACAGCTGGCTGCACAACCTGCCCGCACTGACCCGCGGCAGCAACCGGTGCACCCTGCACGTCCACCCCGCGGACGCCGCCGCCCTCGGGCTCGCCGACGGCGGCAGCGCCCTCGTCAGCAGCCGCACCGGCGAGCTCACCGCCCCCGTCGAGATCACCGAGGACGTCATGCCCGGCGTCGTCAGCCTGCCGCACGGCTGGGGCCACGACCGGCCCGGTACCCGGCTGCGCACCGCCGCCGGCGATCCCGGCGTCAACGTCAACCGGCTCACCGACCCCGACGCCCTCGACCCGCTCTCCGGCACCGCCATCCTCAACGGCGTCCCGGTCCGGGTCCGCCCGGCACCCGGACCCACCCCCGCGACCGTCCCCGTGAGCGCCGTCGAAGCGGCCGCCGGGCCCGCCCTGACGTCCGCTCAGGCGGGGTAGCGGATCAGCTCACCGGTCGCCAGCTCGAACGAGAAGGGCGCCGGAACGGGCACGGGGTCGCCGAACTTCCCACGCCACTGCCGGTGGTAGACGCCGTCGTCCGGCTCCGAGAACAGCACGATCGTGCCCTCGCGCGGATCGATCAGCAGGTACAGCGGGATCCGCATGAGCGGGTAGTCGCGGACCTTGCCGACCAGGTCGTTCTCGGGATTGGAGGGCGAGACCACCTCCACCGCGATTTCGGCGAGCTCCGCGGGTACCTCGCTGCCGCCCAGCTCCACCACGGAGAACGGGATGTAGGTGAGGTCCGGATTGCGCAGCTTGCCGACGTTCGGCGAGGCGAGGTCGGTGTTCTCGCTCGGCATCAGCCCGGCCGGGCGGTGGGCGTCGAACTGCTCGCGGACGACCAGGAGATTGCGTTGGTGGATCACCGACGGACCGGCCATCATGATGATCTCGTCCCCGGACACTTCGATCTTCCATCCCGACGGCGGGGTCAGGCTCTGCGCGTACTCGAGCAACTGGGCGTGACGTTCGGGGATCTCGAAGTCGGACATGCCGCCATCCTTCCATCCCGGGCCGTGCGTCCGGTCGACGGCGCCCCGGGCGGGGTGGGTGGCCCGGTAGAGTGCCGGGGCGGTGGGGGGTGTCCGTACGAGTCGCGCCCCGGGCACGACGGGGGTGGGCATGCAGGGCGAGCAACTGGACGGCCGGTACCGGCTGGAGGCGGTACTGGGGTCCGGCGGGATGGGCCAGGTGTGGCGGGCCTTCGACGAACGGGTCGGCCGGCCCGTCGCGGTGAAGCTGCTCACGGGTGCCGACACCAGCACCTCCGGCGTCGAGCGGTTCGCTGCCGAGGCCCGGGCCGCCGGCAACCTCAGCAGCCCGCACATCGTCACCGTCCACGACTTCGGCCGGGCCGGGCCCGCGCACGGCGGCGCGCCCTTCCTCGTCATGGAGCACCTCGACGGCCGGGCCCTGGAGGACGTCCTCGCCGAGGGACCGCTGCCACCGGTCGCCCTGGCCCTCGACTGGACGCGGCAGGTCTGCACAGGCCTGGCCGCCGCCCACCGGGCCGGCCTCGTCCACCGCGACATCAAGCCCGCCAATGCCATGCTGCTGCCCGACGGCACGGTCAAGATCCTCGACTTCGGCATCGTCAAGCACCTGTACGAGGACCTCTCGCTCACCGGCACCGGCCATGCCATCGGCACCGCCGCCTACATGGCGCCCGAACAGGCCCGCGGGGACCGCGGCATCGGCCCGGCCGCGGACCTCTACGCCGTCGGCTGCCTGCTGCACACCCTCCTGACGGGCCGTCCGCCGTTCACCGGCGCGCCCCTGGCCGTCCTCCACCAGCACCTCACCCGGCAGCCCGAGGCGCCCGGCGGAGTGCGGCCCGAGGTCCCGGCCGAGGTCGACGCCCTGGTCCTCGCGCTGCTGGCCAAGGAACCGGCGCAGCGGCCCGGCAGCGCCGAGCAGGTCGCCGACATCATCGGCGCGCTGCTCGCCGCCCGGCCCGCCCCCGGCGGTCAGCCCGCCCCCGCCGGTCCGGGCGGTGGCGCGGGGCGCCCGTCCCCGTCGGTTCCGCACCCGTCGACGGCCCTCGACGGCTCCCCGAGCCGGGTCCACGCACCCGTGGCCCCGACCACCGGGCCGGCCGCCACCGCCGGCCCGACCCCGTACACGGACGCACCCGCGACGCCGCACCCCGCCCGGCCCGCCGGGATCCCGCCCACCGGGGACCCGGCCGGCCTGCCCGCCGAGCCGGGACGGCCGATGACCGCCCGGACCTCCGCGCTGCTCCGCAGCGCCCTCGCGGGCAGCGTCGCCGTCGCCGTTCAGCTGGCCGCCTTCGACTCCTGGACGCCGTGGGCCGCCGCGCTGGCCGGGGTCGGTGCCTTCCTCGTGGTGGCCGCCCTGCTGTGGATCGACAAGCCCTCGCCGCAGCTCGACCGGGGCACCGGCGGGCTCTTCGCCGCGGTGGTGGTCACCCTGTTCTCCGGTGTCCTGCTGCTGTTCTCCTCGCGGACGGCCTGGTGGGTGGCCCTGATCATGACGGTGGCGATGTGCCCCGTCCTGCTGGTGCTGCAGAAGCCGCTGGCCCGCGGCCTCGGCCGGGTGTTCGGCCGCCACGAGGCCGAGGCACAGATGGCGGTCAGCGCGGCCCTGGTGAACGCGGCCGTCGCGACCGGGTTCTACGTCGAGGCCGCCGGCCTCGGCGTGTTGAAGGCCAACGGGCTCGGCCTGCTGACCTGGTGCGGCCTGGCGGCGGTGCTGACGCCACTGCTCCCCGGCCGCGCCGCCGGACCGGAACCGGCCCCCGATGCGCTGAACACGCCCGCCTGAACACGCCCGCCTGAACACGCCGGTCGGGGAACGCGGGTCGGGGAACGCCGGTCGGGGAACGCCGGTCGGGGAACGCCGGTACGGCCGTGCCTCAGACCCGGCCGACGAGGGTGAAGCCGGCCTCGCCGACCGCGCTGCGCACCAGGGACTCGTCGAGGTCGCCGGCCGACTCCACGGTGACCCGGCCGGTGGCGGCGTGGGCGTTGACGTCGGTGACGCCGGGCAGGGCGGCGAGGCCCGCGGTGACGGTCCGCTCGCAGTGGCCGCAGCTCATGCCTTCGACACTGAAGACGGCGGTCGTGGACATGGGGGAACCTCCGGGAACGGACGGGTCGGCGGCGGTGTGCCGCCCTCGGTGCCGACCAGGACAGCGCAGCCGGAGCCGGACGTGCCGGGGACACGCCGCGGATGTGCCCCCTTCGAGTGGTTCCGCCCCGAACGGAGTGCCGTGCGCCCCGCCGGCGCGCCCCCGGACGGCAACGGCCGGCGGGGCGCGTGCCGCGCTCCCACCGGCCGTTGCCGCGGGGTCAGTTCGCCGTGCCGAAGCCGTCCAGGATGCGCTGGGCGGCCAGGGTGGCGGTCAGGGTGCCCTGCCGGACCTGCTCCTCCACGACGGGGACGAGCCGCCGCACCTCGGGGTGCTCGCGGAGCCGGGCGAGCAACTGGTCGTGGACCATCGCCCACGTCCAGTCGACCTGCTGGTCGCGCCGCTTGGCGTCCAGGGCGCCGGTGGCGTCGAGCAGGCTGCGGTGCTGCTGGAGGCGGTCCCAGAGGACGTCCAGCCCGAGGCCGCCGAGGCCGCTGCAGGTGAGCACCGGCGGTGTCCAGGCGGCGTCCGGCGGCTGGAGCAGCCGCAGGGCGCCGGCCAGTTCGCGCGCGGCGGCCTTGGCGTCCCGCTCGTGCGGGCCGTCCGCCTTGTTGACGGCGACCAGGTCGGCCAGCTCCAGGACCCCCTTCTTGATGCCCTGGAGCTGATCGCCGGTGCGCGCGAGGGTGAGCAGCAGGAAGGAGTCCACCATGCCCGCCACGGTGGTCTCCGACTGCCCGACGCCGACCGTCTCCACCAGGACGACGTCGTAGCCGGCGGCCTCCATCACCACCATGGACTCGCGGGTGGCGCGGGCCACGCCGCCGAGCGTCCCGGAGGTGGGGGAGGGCCGGACGAAGGCGTTCGGGTCGACGGAGAGCTTCTCCATCCGCGTCTTGTCGCCGAGGATGGAGCCGCCCGTCCGGCTGGACGTCGGGTCGACGGCGAGCACCGCGACCTTGTGCCCCATGCCGGTGAGCATGGTGCCGAGGGCCTCGATGAAGGTCGACTTGCCCACACCGGGGACACCGGTGATGCCGACCCGGACGGCCCGGCCGGAGTGCGGCAGCAGGTCGACCAGCAGCCGCTGGGCGAGCTCGCGGTGGTCGGGCCGGATGGACTCGACGAGGGTGATGGCCCGCGCGATCCAGGCACGCGAGCCGTCCAGGACACCCTGCCGGTACTGGTCGAGGTCGATCGTCCGGGCCACGGCTCAGCGGCTCACAGCTCGTGGCCGAGGTCGGCGGCGAGCGAGGTGAGCAGGTCGTGGGCGGCGTCCGGGATCACGGTGCCGGGCGGGAAGACCGCGGCGGCGCCCATCTCCAGGAGCGTCGGGATGTCCTGCGGCGGGATCACGCCGCCGACCACGATGGTGATGTCCTCGCGTCCGGCCTCGGCGAGTTCGGCCTTCAGCGCCGGCACCAGGGTGAGGTGGCCGGCCGCCAGCGAGGAGACGCCGACGATGTGCACGTCGGCCTCGACGGCCTGCCGGGCGACCTCCGCGGGGGTCTGGAACAGCGGGCCGACGTCGACGGTGAAGCCGAGGTCGGCGAAGGCGGTGGCGATCACCTTCTGGCCGCGGTCGTGGCCGTCCTGGCCCATCTTGGCGACCAGGATGCGGGGGCGGCGGCCCTCGGCCTCCTCGAAGCGCTCGACGAGGTCGCGGGTGCGCTGCAGCGAGGTGGAGGGGCCTGCTTCGTCTCGGTACACACCGGAGATGGTACGGATCTGCCCGGAGTGCCGGCCGTACACCTTCTCGAGTGCGTCGGAGATCTCGCCGACGGTGGCCTTGGCGCGGGCGGCGTTCACCGCGAGCGCCAGCAGGTTGCCGTCCAGCGAGGCGCCCTGCGGGCCGGCCTCGGCGGCCCGGGTGAGCGCGTGCAGGGCGTCCTGGCAGACCTGCTCGTCGCGCTCGGCGCGCAGCCGGCGGAGCTTCTCGATCTGCTGGGCGCGCACCGAGGAGTTGTCGACCTTGAGGACGTCGATCTGCTCGTCGTTGGCGACCCGGTACTTGTTGACGCCGATCACCGGCTGGCGGCCGGAGTCGATCCGCGCCTGGGTGCGGGCGGCGGCCTCCTCGACGCGCAGCTTGGGGATGCCCGCGTCGATCGCCTTGGCCATGCCGCCGGCCGCCTCGACCTCCTGGATGTGCTGCCAGGCGCGGCGGGCCAGGTCGTGGGTGAGCTTCTCGACGTACGCCGAGCCGCCCCACGGGTCGATGACCCGGCAGGTGCCGGACTCCTGCTGCAGCATCAGCTGGGTGTTGCGGGCGATCCGGGCCGAGAAGTCGGTCGGCAGGGCGAGTGCCTCGTCGAGGGCGTTGGTGTGCAGCGACTGGGTGTGGCCCTGGGTCGCCGCCATCGCCTCCACGCAGGTGCGGGTGACGTTGTTGAACACGTCCTGCGCGGTGAGCGACCAGCCGGAGGTCTGCGAATGGGTGCGCAGCGACAGCGACTTGGCGTTCTGCGGGTCGAACTGCTTGACCAGCTTGGCCCACAGCAGCCGGGCCGCGCGCAGCTTGGCGACCTCCATGAAGAAGTTCATGCCGATCGCCCAGAAGAACGACAGCCGCGGCGCGAAGGCGTCCACGTCGAGTCCGGCGCCGAGGCCGGCCCGCAGGTACTCCACACCGTCCGCGAGGGTGTACGCCAGCTCCAGGTCGGCCGTGGCTCCGGCCTCCTGGATGTGGTAGCCCGAGATGGAGATCGAGTTGTACCGCGGCATCCTCTGCGAGGTGTACGCGAAGATGTCCGAGATGATCCGCATCGAGGGCTGCGGCGGGTAGATGTACGTGTTGCGGACCATGAACTCCTTGAGGATGTCGTTCTGGATGGTCCCCGCCAGCTTCTCGGGCGGCACCCCCTGCTCCTCGGCGGCCACGATGTACAGCGCCAGCACGGGCAGCACCGCGCCGTTCATGGTCATCGACACCGACATCCGGTCCAGCGGGATGCCGTCGAAGAGCTGGCGCATGTCGTAGATGGAGTCGATGGCCACGCCGGCCATGCCGACGTCGCCGGTGACCCGCGGGTGGTCGCTGTCGTAGCCGCGGTGGGTCGGCAGGTCGAAGGCGACCGAGAGGCCCTTCTGGCCGGCCGCGAGGTTGCGGCGGTAGAAGGCGTTGGACTCCTCGGCGGTGGAGAAGCCCGCGTACTGGCGGACCGTCCACGGCTGGTTGACGTACATGGTCGGGTAGGGGCCGCGCAGGAACGGCGCCATGCCCGGGTAGGTGCCGAGGAAGTCCAGGCCGGCCAGGTCCTCCGCGGTGTACAGCGGCTTGACGCCGATGCCCTCCGGGGTCTCCCAGACCTGCTCGTCGACGTCCTTGCCGGTCGCCTGCTGCCAGGCGTCGCGCCACTGGCCGCCGTCGCCGGCGGGCGTGCCGGAGCCCAGCCCGATGGTGGTGAAGTCGGGGATCATCGGGCCACTCCGATCTCGTCCAGGAGGGAGGTCAGGACCTCGACGGCGTTGCAGCCGGCGAACACGTAGGCGTCCACGCCGGCGCGCTCCAGCGCCTCGCGCAGCTCGCCGGGGCGTCCGGCCAGCAGCACCTTCGCGGCGCCCGCGGTCTTCAGCGCCTTCGCGACGGTCTCGCCGTGCTCCGCGTACTGCGCGTCGCCGGAGCACAGGCAGGCGACGGTGGCGCCGCTCGCCGCGAACGCCTCGGCCAGCGCGGCCGGGTCGGTACCTTCGAGGGCGGCGGTCTCGATGCCGCCGGCCTGGAAGAGGTTGGCGGCGAAGGTGGTGCGCGCGGTGTGCGCGGCGGCGGTGCCGATCGAGGCCAGGAACAGCTTCGGCCGGGCGCCGGTGGCGGCCAGGTGCGCGTCCGAGCGGTCGCGCAGCGCCTCGTACGCCTCGGCGCGGCGGACCTGCGGCAGGCCGCCGCCGCGGCGGGCGGGCGCGGGCTCGCGGACGAGCGGCTGCTCGCCCAGGTTCGGGAACTCGCTGACGCCGGTGACCGGCTCGCGACGCTTGGCGATCTTCGCGGTGCGCTCCGCCCAGGTCGCGGCGATCCGCTCGCCGACCAGGCCGGAGGCGAGGGCCGCGCGCAGGCCGCCGGCCCGCTCGATCTCCTGGAAGAAGGCCCAGGCGGCCCGGGCGAGCTCGTCGGTGAGCGCCTCGACGTACCAGGAGCCGCCGGCCGGGTCGACGACCTTCGCCAGGTTGGACTCCTCCAGCAGGATCGCCTGGGTGTTGCGGGCGATCCGGCGGGCGAAGGCGTCGGACAGGCCGGCCTCGGCGTCGAAGGGCTGCACGGTGACGGCGTCGGCGCCGCCGACACCGGCGGCCAGGCAGGCGACGGTGGTGCGCAGCATGTTCACCCACGGGTCGCGGGCGGTCATCATCACCGAGGAGGTGACGGCGTGCTGGCGCTGCGCGGCGGCCGGGCCGGTCACCCCGGAGACCTCGGCGACGCGGGCCCACAGGCGCCGGGCGGCGCGGAACTTGGCGATGCCGAGGAACTGGTCCTCGGTGGCCGCGTAGCGGAACTCCAGCTGGCCGGCGGCCTCCTCGGCGGTGAGCCCGGCGGCGGTCAGCGCGCGCAGGTAGGCGACGCCGGCGGCCAGCGAGCAGCCGAGCTCCTGGGCGGCCGAGGCGCCGGCGTCGTGGAAGACGAGGGCGTCGACGGCCAGGGCGCGGACGTTCGGGTAGGTGCGGCCGCAGTGCGCGGCCAGGTCGGCGGCCTCGGCGAGCTGCGCGGTGGTGGCGGAGTCGTCGCCGGTGCGGGCGAGCAGGCCCAGCGGGTCGGCGCCGAGGTTGCCGGAGGCGACGTCGGCGGGCACCGCGCGCTCGGCCAGCAGCGCGAACAACTGCTCGGCGGCGGGCCGGAATTCGGCGCCCGCGTCGAGGACGACGGCAGCGAGGTCGAGGTACACGCCCTGCAGCACGGCGGGCAGCGCGGCCACCGGCAGGCCGCCGTCGCCGACGGTCAGCCAGAGCGAGGTCACGCCGTTCTCGAGGTCGGCGAGGACCGCCTCGTTGGCGCGTGCCGCGTCCGGGTCGGCGTGGCGCTGCCGTACGTCCCAGCCGGACACGGCGGAGCCGTGCGGCCGGCCGCCCCGCACGTACGGGGCGAAGCCGGGGAGGCCGGCGTCGGCCGGCGCGTCCTCGGCGGTGTACAGCGGGCGGGCGCTGAGCCCGTCCTGGAGCTTGGTGGTGAGCGCTTCCTCCGCCTGAACGCCGCTCGCGTCCTGCACACCCGACTTGCGCAGCACGCCTTCGACGAGGCGCTGCCACTGCTCGCGGGTCGCATCCGGGAACTCGGCGGCCAGGGGAAGCCCTTCGGGCTGGACCGTCATGAGTGCAGGTTAGTGCCCGTTAGCAGGCCGGCAGCAGATCAATCCAGTGTGACCTTTCCCTCGCTGCACTCCAGGTGACGGGGAGTGCAGCGGTCCCGGGCGGCGGGTCGGGAACCGCCCCCGGGGGTCGGCCCGGGGCGGCTGCCGTCCCGTCAACTCGGCCCGGGACGCGTGCGGCAACGGATTCGACAGGGCGTGCCGTGACTCTTGTCGGCCCTGCAACGCCGGTTGTATAACGTTGTAAACGCCCGACGGAGAGCGCGATCTCCCCGCCGGGCCGCTCGTCCTGCACGTCAGCGAAGTCTTCCCCCGCCTCCCCCGAACCGGCCCGCCACCGGCGCGTCCCGGACTGCCCCGGCACGCCCGGAACCCCCCGGCCGGCGCCGTCCCACCCGTCAAGGAGCGTCCTCGCATGACCAGCATCCGCAGATCCCGCAGCCTGCTCGCCTCCGCCGCGCTGCTCGCCTCCGCCGCCCTCGTCCTCACCGGCTGCGCCAAGGAGGAGACCCCGGCCGCCGGCTCCGGCGACGGCCAGGCCGCCCAGGCCGCCACCGGCGCGGCCGCCTCCGCCCCGGCCGCCGGCGCGGGCTGCACCCTGCAGGGCACCGGCACCCCCAAGATCGACCTGAAGGGCGCGGTCGTCGGCTTCTCCCAGTCGGAGAAGGAGGCCAACCCCTTCCGCATCGCCGAGACCCAGTCGATCAAGGACGAGGCCGCCAGGCTCGGCGTCAAGAAGCTGATCACCACCAACGCGCAGTCCCAGCTCTCGAAGCAGATCAGCGACATCCAGGACATGCTCAACCAGGGCGCGCAGCTGCTCGTCGTCGCGCCGCTGAACTCCGACGGCCTGCAGCCGGCGCTCGCCGCCGCGGCCGCCAAGCACGTCCCGGTGATCACCATCGACCGCAAGGTCAACGCCACCGCCTGCAAGGACTACCTGACCTTCATCGGCTCCAACTTCGTCGAGCAGGGCAAGCGGGCCGCCGACGCGCTGATCCAGGCCACCGGCGGCACCGGCAAGGTCGCCATCCTGCTCGGCTCCTCCGGCAACAACGTCACCACCGACCGCACCAACGGCTTCGTCGAGCAGCTGAAGACCAAGGCGCCCGGCATGGAGATCGTCGCCCAGCAGACCGGCGAGTTCGCCCGGGACAAGGGCCAGCAGGTGATGGAGCAACTGATCCAGTCCAAGCCGGAGATCACCGCGGTGTACGCGGAGAACGACGAGATGGGCCTCGGCGCCGTCACCGCCCTCAAGAGCGCCAACCGCAAGCCCGGCAAGGACGTCAAGATCGTCTCCATCGACGGCACCCGCAACGCCGTCCAGGCGCTCGCCGCCGGCGACTACAACGGCGTCATCGAGTCCAACCCGCGGTTCGGCCCGCTGGCCTTCGAGACCCTGCAGAAGTTCCTCGCCGGGGAGCCCATCGCCGACAGCGTGATCATCACCGACCGCGCCTACGAGCCGGGCAACGCCGCGGCCTCGGTCGCCGGCGCGTACTGAGCACTAGGAGCGGTCCTCAAAGGGCGCTCGGGTGGTGCCCCCACGCGTCCCTGTGTGGCATCCGTACGCCCTTGAAGACACGTCCTCACGCCCCGCGCGCCCCGGACCAGCCCTCCCGCCCTTCCCCCGCCCCGCACCTGTGCGCCCCCGTACACCCCGTATGCCCCGGAGGTCCCACCCATGGCCCCACCCGCCCAGGCGGCCGCCCCGCCCGAGGACGGAGCCGCCGCGCCGCCCGCGCTGGAGGCCGTCGGCGTGGCCAAGCGCTTCCCCGGCGTCGTCGCCCTCGACGACGTCTCGCTCACCCTGCGACCCGGCGAGATCCACGCCCTGGTGGGGGAGAACGGCGCCGGCAAGTCCACCCTGATCAAGGTGCTCACCGGCGTGCACCGCCCCGACGCCGGCGAACTGCGGATCGCCGGCCGTCCGGTCACCCTGCACCGGCCGTTCGACGCCCAGCAGGCCGGAGTCTCGACGATCTACCAGGAGGTCAACCTCGTCCCGCTGATGAGCGTGGCCCGCAACGTCTTCCTCGGCCGCGAGCCGCGCACCCGCTTCGGCCTGATCGACTTCGCCCGGATGCACGCGGAGAGCGCCGAACTGCTGGCCGGCCTCGGCGTCACCGTCGACCCGCGCCGCCCGCTGCACGCCCTCGGCATCGGCGCCCAGCAGATGGTCGCCCTCGCCCGCGCGGTCTCCGTCGACGCCCGGGTGGTCGTGATGGACGAACCCACCTCCGCCCTGGAACCGCGCGAGGTGGAGACGCTCTTCCGGGTGGTCGGCGACCTGCACGCGCAGGGCATCGCGATCCTCTACGTCAGCCACCGGATGGACGAGCTGTACCGGCTCTGCGACCGGGTCACCGTGCTGCGGGACGGCCGCCTGGTGCACACCGGCGAACTGGCCGGACTGGACCGGCTCGACCTGGTCTCGATGATGCTCGGCCGGGACGTCGCCGAGGTCCGCCGGCACGGGGTCACCGGCTTCGGCGACGGCCACCGCGCCGACCGCGAACCCGTCCTCACCGCCCGCGGCCTGACCAGGCGCCACCAGCTGCACGGGGTCGGCCTGGAACTGCGCCCCGGCGAGGTGCTCGGCCTCGGCGGACTGCTGGGCTCCGGCCGCAGCGAGACCGCCAAGGCGCTCGCCGGCGCGCTGCCGCTGGACTCCGGCGCCGTCGAGGTGGCCGGCCGCCCGCTCGCCCGGCGCTCCCCGGCCGCCGCGATCCGGGCCGGCATCAGCCTGCTGCCGGAGGACCGCAAGGCCGAGGGGATCGTCCCGGAGCTGTCCGTCCGGGAGAACATCGTGCTCGCCGCGATGCCCCGGCTCTCCCGCTTCGGCCTGGTCTCCCGGCGCCGCCAGGACCGGCTGGTCGAGGTCTTCATGAAGCGGCTGCGGATCAAGGCGTCCAGCCCCGAGCAGAAGGTCGGCGAACTCTCCGGCGGCAACCAGCAGAAGGTGCTGCTCGCCCGCTGGCTCTGTCTGGAGCCCCGGGTGCTGCTGCTCGACGAGCCCACCCGCGGCATCGACGTCGGCGCCAAGGCCGAGGTGCAGGCGCTGATCGACGAGCTCGCCCGCGAAGGGCTGGCGGTGCTGCTGATCTCCTCCGACATCGAGGAGCTCGTCGAGGGCGCCGACCGGATCACCGTGCTGCACGCCGGCGCCGTCGCGGGCGAACTCACCGGCGAGCACGTCACCGAGTCCGAACTGCTGGCCCTGCTCGCCGACAGCGCCGACAGCGCCGACAGCGCCGAGAGCGCCGAGAGCGCCGAGCCCGTTGCGGCCGACGGCCCGGCCGCGGAGCCCGCCCCCGAGGAGAAGCGATGACCCCGCCCGCCCTCGCCGGGCGCCCCGCCGCGCTGCGGCTGCCCGACGCCGCCTGGCTGCAGAAGTACGGCGTGTACCTCGCCGTCGCCGTCCTGCTGCTGTTCAACGCCCTGTTCACCGAGCACTTCCTGACCGCCGACAACCTGCGCACCCAGCTCGTCCAGGTCGCCCCCGTGGTGATCGTCGCGCTCGGCACGGCCCTGGTCATCGGCACCGAGGGCGTCGACCTGTCGGTCGGCTCCACCATGGCCCTCGCCAGTGCGCTCCTGCCGCTCTACCTCGGCTACGGGCTCGTCCCGGCCCTGCTGATCGCCCTGCTCGCCGGAATCGCCGTCGGCCTGGTCAACGGCACCCTGGTGTCCGTCGTCGGACTGCAGCCGATCGTCGCCACGCTCGCCCTGTTCGTCGGCGGCCGCGGCCTCGCCCTGGTCGTCGCCGACGGCCGGCTCAAGCAGATCGTCAACCCCGACCTGCTCGCCCTCGGCTCCGGCAGCCTGCTCGGCGTGCCGTGGACGGTGCTGATCGCCGGGGCGCTCGCGCTGCTCGTCGCCGGGCTCGTCCACCGCACCACCTTCGGCCGCCGCCTGGTCGCCGTCGGCGGCAACCGCACCGCCGCCGGACTGGCCGGCCTGCCCGTCCGCCGGATCCTGTGCGGGGTGTACGTGATCTGCGGGGTGTTCGCCGCCCTCGCCGGCGTGCTGGCCACCGCCCGGCTCACCGCCAGCGACCCGTCGGCCCTGGGAACCCTGATGGAGCTGTCCGCCATCACCGCGGTGGTGGTCGGCGGCACCCCGCTCACCGGCGGCTCGGTCCGCGTCCTCGGCACCGTCACCGGCGCCCTGCTGATGCAGCTGCTGCGCGCCACCCTCGTCAAGCACGACCTGCCCGACTCCACCGCCCAGATCGCCCAGGCGGCCATCATCCTGGCCGCCGTCTACACCGCCCGGGAGCGCCGGTCGCGATGAAGAAGCCCGCCCTGCTCACACCCGTGCCGGCCGCCGCGCCCGCCGGGCCCCGTCCCGCACCCGCCGCCACCGCCACCCGCCCCGCCACCGAGGGCGGTGCCCTCGCCGCCCGGCTGCTCGGCCGGCTCCAGCGCCAGGCCGTGCCCGCCGTGCTCGGCCTGCTGGTGCTGGTCTCCTCGATGCTGTTCCCCTCCTTCGGGACGCTCGACAACGCCCGCAGCATCACCGTGCAGACCTCCTTCCTCGCGATCGTCGCCCTCGGCATGACCCTGGTCATCCTCACCGGCGGCATCGACCTCTCCGTGGGCTCGGTCTTCGCGCTCGGCGGCGTGCTGGCCGCCTGGGCCTCCCCGTGGGGGATCGTCCCGGCGCTGCTGCTGCCGCTCGCGGTCTGCGGCGCGATCGGCGCGATCAACGGACTGCTGGTCGCCCGGGCCGGGATGGCGCCGTTCATCGTCACCCTGGCCACCCTGCTCGCCGCCCGCGGCCTGCTGCTCGCCGTCACCCACGAGGGCGCCACCACCTACCTGGTGCCCCGCGGCTCCGCCTTCGCCGAACTCGGCCAGGGCACGGTCCGGGGCTTCGGCCACCCGGTGCTGATCGCACTCGCCCTCTTCGGACTCGGCGGCGTGCTGCTCCAGCGCACCCCCTTCGGCCAGAGCGTCTTCGCGATCGGCGGCAGCAGCGACGCCGCCACCCTGATGGGCCTGCCCGTCGCCCGCACCCGGGTCCTGGTCTACCTGCTGAGCAGTCTGCTCGCCGGGTTGGCCGGCGCGCTCAGCGCGGCCCGGCTCTCCTCCGGCGTCACCATCGTCGGCGTCGGCATGGAGCTCGACGCGATCGCCGCGGTGGTGATCGGCGGCACCCTGCTGACCGGCGGCGCCGGCACCGTCGGCGGCACCCTGTGGGGCGTCCTGCTGCTCGCCGTCATCCAGAACCTCATCAACCAGATCGGCTCGCTGAACTCCTCCTACCAGTCCGTGGTGAGCGGCGGTTTCCTGATCGTGGTCGTCCTCGCGCAGCGGTACCTCTTCCGCGCGCGTCCAACCCCGTAGAAATGACCCGAGAAACCGTCGGTCGAGAGGGAACACCGTGGTCAGTCTGAAGGACGTCGCACAGCGCGCCGGAGTGTCGATCAAGACAGTCTCCAACGTGGTGAACGGCTACCAGCACGTCACCCCGGCGATGCGCGAACGCGTCCAGCGCGCCATCGACGAGCTGGGCTACCGGCCCAACCTGACGGCGCGCCACCTGCGCAAGGGCCGCACCGGCATCATCGCGCTGGCCGTCCCCGAGCTCGGCAACCCGTACTTCGCCGAGCTCGCCGGGGCGGTGATCGACGCCGCAGCCCGGCACGACTACACCGTCCTGCTCGACCACACCGGCGGCCGGCGCGACCAGGAGCTGCTCGTCTGCCAGGGCTTCCGGGCGCACGTCATGGACGGGCTCATCCTCAGCCCCATCGAGCTGGAGTCCGAGGACCTGCTCGCCCGCACCGACACCTCCCCGCTCGTGCTGCTCGGTGAGCGGGAGTACGACGCGCCGTACGACCACATCGCGATCGACAACGTCGCCGCGGCGAGACTCGCCGTCCGCCACCTCGTCGACACCGGCCGCCGCCGGATCGCCTTCCTCGGCGCCCGCGAGGAGAGCGCCCGGCGCCCCGCCCACCTGCGCCTGCGCGGCTGGCGGGAAGAGCTCGACGCGGCCGGACTGCCGGCCGGCGACGACCTGGTCGTCGCCACCGAGGCGTACGGGCGGGAGGACGGCGCCCGGGCGATGGCCGCCCTGCTCGACCGCGGCCCCCGCCCGGACGCCGTGTTCGCCTACAACGACACCATGGCGGTCGGCGCGCTGCGCACCCTCGCCGACCGCGGGCTGCGGGTGCCCGAGGACGTCGCCGTCGTCGGCTTCGACGACATCGACGAGAGCCGGTTCGCCCACACCCCGCTCACCACCATCGCCCCCGACAAGGAGGCGATCGCCCGGCTCGCCGTCGACTGCCTGGTCGACCGGCTGGCCGGCACCGCCGCGACCGAACCACGCCGCGCCCGCCCCGGCCACCGCCTGGTCGTGCGCGACTCCACCGTCGGGCGGACCCGCTAGGAGCGGTGGTCACCTCAGGGGCGGGTGGGGGCACCTCCCGGCCGAAGGCCGGGGGAGAACCGCGCAGTCCGGGAGTGGGTGTCGTGCAGGATCGCCGACCCCCGGTTCATTCGGTGGCCCGCACCCGAATTGCGCAGTTCCCCCGCCCCTGGGATGCCTGCCCTCATCCGTCCATCAGTTGCAGGAGCGAGGCAATGTCACCCACCGTCCGGCAGGACGCGTACGGCACCACCCCCGACGGCCGGGCGGTGCACGCCTGGACGCTGGAGGCCACCGGCGGCCTGCGGGCCACCGTCCTCACCCTCGGCGCCTCGCTGGCCGCACTGACCGCCCCCGCCCCGCGCGCGTCGCCGGGCCCGGTGGTGCTCGGCCTGCCCTCGTTGAGCGTCCGGGCCGGGGACCACCCGTACCTCGGCCCGGTGGTCGGCCGGTACGCCAACCGCATCGCGCACGGCCGCTTCACCCTGGACGGGACGGAGCACCGCGTCCCGGCGAACGACCGCGGCCACGCCCTGCACGGCGGGCCGGACGGCTTCCACCGCCGCGTCTGGCGGGCCGCGCCGACCGCCGACGGCACCGGGGTCGAGCTGAGCCTGCACAGCCCGCACGGCGACATGGGCTTCCCCGGCGCGCTCGACCTCACCGCCACCTACCGGCTGGCCGGCCCGGGCACGCTGGCGGTCGACTACCGGGCCGTCACCGACCGCCCGACGGTGGTCAATCCGACCAACCACGCGTACTTCAACCTGGCCGGGCACGGCACCGTCCACGACCACCTGCTGGAGGTGTCCGCCGACCACTACCTGCCGGTCACCACCGACGGCATCCCGTACGGCCCGCCCGAACCGGTGGCGGGCACGCCCTTCGACTTCGGGCGGCCCGTCCGGCTCGGCGGGCGGATCGCCGACGGGCACCCGCAGGTCAGGGCCGCGGGCGGGCTCGACCACTGCTGGGTGCTGCGGGCCGCCGAACGGGGGGAGCTGCGGCACGCCGCGACCCTCGCCGAGCCCTCGGCCGGCCGCCGGATGGAGGTCTGGACGACCGAGCCCGGCGTGCAGGTCTACACCGGCAACAACCTCGACGGCACCCTGCCGGGCGCGGACGGCCGGCCGCTGCCGCAGCACGCCGGGATCTGCCTGGAGACCCAGCACCTGCCGGACTCGCCCAACCGTCCCGAGTACCCGAGCACGGTGCTGCGACCCGGCCGGATCTTCCACAGCCGCACCGAGTTCCGCTTCAGCACGAAGAATTGACGAATCGTCAGATGCTGTCGGAGGTCTGGACAGGGACCCGGTCGGCAGTTGCACCGGCATGCGCTCGATCGCCGTCGCCACCGTCAACGGCGTCAAGCGGCCGGTGCTGAACGGTCCGCAAGCGCATCAAGGTCGAGCCGCAGCGCTGGTTCTACTGGGCCGACCGGCTCGGCCTGCTGATCCGGCGGGACGTGCCGGCGATGGACACCCGCGCCCCGGACGCCGCCGCCGCACCCAGGGGGAGACCGAGTACCGCCGGATCGTCGACCGGCACCGCAGCCCGCCCGCACTGATCCAGTGGGTGGACGAGAACGAGGGCCGGGGCCGGTACGACCAGGCCCGGATCGCCGACGACGTGAAGGCCTGCGACCCGTCCCGGCTGGTCGACAACGTGAGCGGCGTCAACTGCTGCGGCTCGGTGGACGGCGGCAACGGCGACGTGGTCGACAACCGCGTCCACGTCGGCCCCGGCGCGACCCGGACCACCGCCACCCGCGCCGCCGTCCTCGGGGAGTACGGCGGCCTGGGCCGGCGCGTCGCCGGCCACGAGTGGTTCCCCGGCGGCGGGTTCAGCTACGAGGACCAGCCGAGCACCGCGGCGCTGAACGACCGCTTCACCGGCCTGCTCGACCCGATCCGGCTCAACCGGATGCCGGCCGGCCTCTCCGCCTCGGTCCACACCGGGATCACCGACGTGGAGAACGAGGCCAACGGCCTGCTCGGCTACGACCGTCAGGTGGTCAAGGTCGACCGGGACCGCGTGCGCAGCGCCAACCTGGCGCTGATCGAGGCGCCCCGGACGACCCCCGGCAACCCGGTGCTGCAGACGGGCGCCTACACGTCGCTGCGGGTCACCACCCCGTGCTGCACCACCCGCTGCGGTACCACGACGGCCTCGCCGACACCGACCCGGTCGACGCGGGCAGCAGCGCCCTGCTGAAGGCCGACGCCACCTGGAGGGTCGTCCCGGGCCCGGCCGACGGCAGCTGCTACTCCTTCGAGTCGCGCAACTACCCGGGGCAGTACCTGCGGCACCGCGACAGCCGGGTGTACCGGGAGGCCGGCAGCGGCGCGCTCTTCCAGGCCGACGCGACCTTCTGCGCCCGGCCCGGCAGCGGCGGCGTCCGGTTCACCGCCTGCAACTACCCGGACCGCTACCTGCGGCACATCGACTCGCAGGTCTGGATCGCCGCCTACGGGGGGCCGAACGCCTGGGACGGCAACACGCCGAGCTTCGTCGCCGACACCACCCGGTCCGTCGACGTGCCCTGGGCGCCCTGACCGGAGGCGCGACCGCACGGAAGCCGGCCGGCGGACCCACCCACCCGTGGGCACCCGCCGGCCGGCGGCTGCGGGGCGTGCGCTCCCGGGCGCACGCCGTGACGCGGGGTCGGCCGCGTCCCGGCGGGCGCCGGTCGGGAAGACGATCGTCGGTCAGGAAGGGCGCACGGCGCCCCGGACGGCCGACCGGCCGACCTCGCACTCAACATGCTGAAGCATAAGATTCGCTCTTGCAAGATATGCGCAATAGTGTGGCCCCGCACGATCACCACCGTCCGTCGAAAGGGGCCGTGTCCCGCCATGGGCGCCTACTCGCTTCCCGACCTGCCGTACGACTACTCCGCCCTCGAGCGCGCGATGTCCGCCGAGATCCTGGAGCTGCACCACTCCAAGCACCACGCCGCCTACGTCAAGGGCGCCAACGACACCCTCGAACAGCTCGCCGAGGCGCGAGACAAGGAGCAGTACGGCGGCCTCGTCGGCCTGCAGAAGACGCTCGCCTTCCACCTCTCCGGCCACGTCCTGCACTCGCTGTTCTGGCAGAACCTCTCCCCGGAGGGCGGCGACCGCCCCGACGGCGCCCTCGGCGACGCGATCGCCGAGCACTTCGGCTCCTTCGAGGCCCTCCGCAAGCAGCTGACCACCGCCACCGTCGGCGTCCAGGGCAGCGGCTGGGGCGTCCTCTCCTGGGAGCCGCTCGGTCGGCGCCTGATCGTCGAGCAGGTCTACGACCACCACGGCAACGTCGGCCAGGGCACCGCCCCGCTGCTCGCCTTCGACGCCTGGGAGCACGCCTACTACCTGCAGTACCGCAACGTCCGCCCCGACTACGTCGAGCGGCTGTGGTCCGTCGTGAACTGGCAGGACGTCGCCGCCCGGTTCGCCGCCGCGCAGGGCTGACCCGCGGCGCGGGGGCACTCGTGACGCGTACGGCGGCATGCCGCCGTACGCGTCAAGAAAACGCCAGGATCCACCCGGCGAACCGGACAAACCGGGTGCCGCGCCCACCGGTGGACCTAGGCTCGGAGGCGCGAACAGGCGTCCGGACCCACGGCGGGCGCCGCGGCGGAACGAGAATGGTGCACATGGCGCGCGGCAGGCTTCGGATCTACCTCGGGGCGGCCCCCGGGGTCGGGAAGACGTACGCCATGCTCGGCGAGGCCCACCGCAGGGCCGCCCGCGGCACCGACGTCGTCGTCGCCCTCGTCGAGGACCACGGCCGCGCCCGCACCGCCGAACTCGCCACCGGCCTGGAGACCGTCCCCCGCCGCACCGTCGAACACCGCGGCGCCCGCTTCACCGAGATGGACCTCGATGCGGTGCTCGCCCGCCGCCCCGACGTCGCCCTGGTCGACGAACTCGCCCACACCAACGTCCCCGGCAGCCGCAACGCCAAGCGCTGGGAGGACGTCGAGGCACTCCTCGCCGCCGGCATCGACGTCGTCTCCACCGTCAACATCCAGCACCTCGAATCCCTCGGCGACGTCGTCGAGGGCATCACCGGCGTCCGCCAGCGCGAGACCGTGCCCGACGAGACCGTCCGCCGCGCCGACCAGATCGAACTGGTCGACATGTCCCCCGAAGCGCTCCGGCGCCGCCTCGCCCACGGCAACGTCTACCCGCCCGACCGCGTCGACGCCGCCCTCTCGCACTACTTCCGCCCGGGCAACCTCACCGCCCTGCGCGAACTCGCCCTGCTCTGGACGGCCGACCGGGTCGACGAGTACCTCCAGCGCTACCGCACCGAACAGGGCATCGCCGCCACTTGGCCCGCCCGCGAACGCATCGTCGTCGGCCTCACCGGCGGCCCCGAGGGCGGCACCCTGATCCGCCGCGCCGCCCGGATCGCCGCCCGCGGCTCCGGCAGCGAACTGCTCGCCGTGCACATCGTCCGCCCCGAAGGCCCCGCCGCCCCCGCCGCCCCCGGCGAACTCGCCGCCCAGCGCCGCCTCGTGGAGGAACTCGGCGGCAGCTACCACGCCGTGCTCGCCGAGGACGTCCCCGCCGGCCTGCTCGACTTCGCCCGCGGCGTCAACGCCACCCAGGTCGTCATCGGCACCAGCCGCCGCCGCGCCTGGCGCTCCCTGCTCTACCCCGGCGTCGGCGCCACCGTCATCCGCGAGTCCGGCGACGTCGACGTGCACGTCGTCACCCACGAACACGCCGCCCGCGGCCGACCCGGCCTGCCCGGCCGACTCCCCGTCAAACTCGGCCGGCTGCGCACCGTCGCGGGCTGGCTGCTCGGCTGCCTCGGCCCCGTCCTGCTCACCCTGCTGCTGCTCGCCCTCGGCCCCGGCGTCGGGCTGCCCACCGCCGTCCTGCTCTTCCTCACCCTCACCGTCGGCGCCGCCCTGGCCGGCGGCGTCTTCCCGGCGATCGCCTCCGCCCTGGTCGGCTCGGCGCTGCTGAACTACTACTTCGCCCCGCCCACCCACACCTTCACCATCACCGACCGGGCCAACATCCTCGCCCTCGGCGTCTTCGTCGGCGTCGGCATCGCCGTCGCCTCGGTGGTCGACCTCGCCGCCCGTCGCTCCCAGCAGGCCGCCCGCAGCCGGGCCGAGGCCGAGACCCTCGCCTTCCTCGCCGGCAGCGCGCTGCGCGGCCAGGACGGACCCGAGAACCTGCTCGAACGCGTCCGGGAGACCTTCCAGATGGAGTCCGTCGCCCTGCTGGAACGCCCCGGCGACCGCGGCTCCTGGCAGACCCGCGCCGCCGTCGGCCACCGCCCGGCCGCCCGTCCCGAGGACGCCACCGTCGACGTCCCCGTCGGCGACCGGCTCGCCCTCGTCCTCACCGGCCGGGTGCTGCCCGCCGGCGACCGCCGGATGCTCGGCGCCTTCGCCGCCCAGGCCGTCGCCGTCCTCGAACGGCAACGGCTCGCCGAGGAGGCCGCAGAGGCCCGCCGGCTCGCCGACAACAACCGGATCCGCACCGCGCTGCTCGCCGCCGTCTCGCACGACCTGCGCACCCCGCTCGCCGGCATCAAGGCCGCCGTCACCTCACTGCGCTCCGAGGACGTCGCCTGGAGCCCCGAGGACGAGGCCGAACTGCTCGCCGGCATCGAGGAGGGCGCCGACCGGCTCAACCAGCTGATCAACAACCTGCTCGACATGAGCCGGCTGCAGACCGGCAGCGTCACCCCGCTGCAGCGCGACGTCGACCTCGACGAGGTCGTCCCGCTCGCCCTCGCCGGAGTGCCCGCCGGCGCCGTCCGGCTCGACGTCGCGGAGGACCTGCCGCTGGTGCGCGCCGACTCCGGACTGCTGGAACGGGTCGTCGCCAACCTGGTCGAGAACGCCGTCAAGTACAGCCCGCCCGACCTGCCCGTCACCGTCCGGGCCGACGCCCTCCGGCTGCCCGGCGGCGACCGCGTCGAACTGCGCGTCGCCGACCGCGGCCCCGGCGTCCCCGAAGAGGCCCGGGAACGGATCTTCGCGCCCTTCCAGCGGCACGGCGACGCCCCGCGCGGCAACGGCGTCGGACTCGGCCTCGCCGTCGCCCGCGGTTTCGCCGAAGCCATGGGCGGCAGCATCACCGCCGAGGACACCCCCGGCGGCGGACTCACCATGGTGGTCTCGCTGGCCGCCGCCCGCACCGCGCGCGTACCCCGCGAACCCACCCCCAGCACCTCCTGAACCACCCGTGCCCCGGCCACCGCCGGGGCACAGCACAGCCAACCGCAGAAAGGCGGCGCACACCCCATGACCCGGGTCCTCGTGGTGGACGACGAACCCCAGCTCGTCCGCGCCCTGGTGATCAACCTCAAGGCACGGAAGTACGAGGTGGACGCCGCCCACGACGGCGCCTCCGCCCTCGCCGCGGCCGCCGCCAGGCCCCCGGACGTCGTCGTCCTCGACCTCGGCCTGCCCGACATGGACGGCACGGAGGTGATCCGCGGCCTGCGCGGCTGGACCCGCGTCCCGATCATCGTGCTCTCCGCCCGGCAGGCCTCCGACGAGAAGGTCGAGGCGCTCGACGCCGGAGCCGACGACTACGTCACCAAGCCCTTCGGCATGGACGAGTTCCTGGCCCGGCTGCGGGCCGCCGTCCGCCGCGCCGAACCGGTGACCGCCGGCGGCGCCGAGGCCGTGCTCACCACCGGGTCCTTCACCGTCGACCTCGCCGCCAAGAAGGTCCACCGCGGCGGCACCGACGTCCGCCTGACGCCCACCGAGTGGCACCTGCTGGAGGTGCTCGCGCGCAACGCCGGCCGCCTCGTCAGCCAGAAGCAACTGCTGCAGGAGGTGTGGGGGCCGGCCTACCGCACCGAGACCAACTACCTGCGGGTCTACATGGCCCAACTCCGCCGCAAACTCGAGGACGACCCCTCCAGCCCCCGCCACTTCGTCACCGAACCCGGCATGGGCTACCGCTTCGAGCCGTGAGGCCCCCAGGGGCAGCGGACCAGCGGCACCGCCATCAGGGGCGCGGGGAACTGCGCAGTCCGGGGGTGGGTTTCCGTACAGGACCAGGCTCGGCCCGAGTCCATCGTTGAGCCGCATCCGGGTTGCGCAGCTCTCCCCGGCCTTCGGCCGGGAGGTGCCCCCACGCGCCCCTGATCCGCCTTCCGTCCGGTGGGTCTTCACAGCATCTGCGCGGACTCCCGGGGGAATCCCGTTGCCCGGGAGGGGGCCGATGGGACAGGCTGCCGCTCGTGACCGATGATCGCCGCCCGCTGGGCCTGCCCGTCTTCTCCGCCCCGCACACCGACGCGCCGGGCGTCCCCGACCGGCGGCCGCTGCCGCCGATCGACCGTGCCCTCTTCCTGCCCCCGCCCGGCCAGGAGGCCCCGACCGCCGCGGACCGCCGCCCCCTCGCCGCCGGCGGCCTCACCTTCTCCGAGCCGACCGCCTGATCCCCACCCGCCCTCACCCCGCCGCAGGCCCACCCGCCGCCGGGGCGAGGTGCCGCACCGACGGCCCTTCCAGCGCAAGGGCGGTGAGCCCGGTCGTGCTGCCGGAGCCGTGCTCCTCGCCGGTGGCCCAGTGCACGGCGTCCCCGGCGGAGACGGGCACCCGGGTGCCGTCCGGGCCGGCGACCCGGCCCTCGCCGGCCACGACCAGGAACAGTTGCTCCACCGGGGCCGGATGGGCGCCGAGGACGCCGCCGGGTGCGATCGTCAGGCAGGTCAGCCGCACCGCCCCCTCGCCCGCCGCGACGCCGGTGGCTGCGGTGCCCGTGCTGCCGAACCGGTCGACGACCGTCTCCGCGCGGTCGAACCGGAACATCTCCACGACGGCCTCCTGAGCCTCCTACAGCGGACGGGCCGATGCTACGCGGTGGCCGGGCCGGGGCGCGGGCCGTCGACCAGGGCGGCGATGCCGTCGAGGAGGCGTTGCAGGCCGAACTCGAAGAGGCGGTCGAGGTCGAAGTCGTAGCCGTCGGTGACGTGTCGTTGCAGGAGGGGGAAGCGGCCGGTGTCCATCAGGGCCAGCAGGGCCGGTTCCTGGGTGGCCATCCACTCGTCGGCGTCGAGGCCGCTGTCGGCCATGGCGGTGCTCTCCGACTCGACGTTGACGGCGGTGCCGCGGACGTAGTTGAAGAGCGTGAGGTGGGTGGTGAAGACCGTCCACGGGTCGAGGCCGCGGCCGTCGAGGGCGCCGAGCACCCATTCGGTGAACGGCATGGCGGAGGGGACGATCTGGGGCCGCGTCATGGAGAGCGCGGGTGCGAGCCAGGGGTGGCGGCGGCAGGTGTCCCAGAGCATCCGGGCGGCGAGGGCGAGCGGTTCGCGCCAGCCGTCGGGCCGTTCGTCGGGGAAGCCGAACTCGGCGAGGGCGGTGTCGAGCATCCGCAGCAGCAGGTCGTCCTTGTCGGCCACGTGCCGGTAGAGCGACATGGTGGCGACGCCGAGTTCGGCGGCGACGCGCCGCATGGAGAGTGCGGCGAGGCCCTCCGCGTCGGCGACCGCCGTTGCGGCGGCCACGATCCGGTCCGCCGTCAGGGCGGCGTCCCGGCTGCCGCGGGGGTCGGTGGCGCCGGTGCGGGGAGCCTTCACGGGGGCCGGGAGAGGGGCCGCCGGGGGAGGACCGGCCGGGGACGGTGCCTGCGGCGCGGCCACGACGGTGCCGATGCCCGGGACGGCGCGGACCAGCCCCGTCCGGCGGAGTTCGGTGAGCGCCTTGGTCGCGGTCGCCATGGCGACGCCCCACTGCCGGGTGATCTCCCGGGTGGAGGGCACCCGGTCGCCCGGGGCCAGTTCGCCCTGTTCGATCCTGGCCCGCAGCTCATCGACGATCCTGCGGTACCGCGATCCGTCGGTCCGGTCCATGCCGTCCCCTCCGCACTAGTGCACCTTGCTCTGCCGGTCAGCCTAGCCACACCTGCGCCCGGACCGCCCGAGAGCAGTGCACCACCCGTCAGGAGCACTAGTGCACCAGGGGTAAATGCCCTGTTGGGAAGGCGATTTCAGGCTTGCGTGGCGTGATGCGTACATCGTACATTCGACGGCATGGGGAACACAGACATCCTGATCTCCGGCGGCGGCATCGCCGGTCCGGCCCTCGCCCACTGGCTGCACGCGGCCGGCTTCACGGTGACCGTCGTGGAGCGCGCACCCGCGCCGCGCCCGGGCGGCCAGACCGTCGACCTCCGCGGCGCCGGACGCACCGTCATCTCGCGGATGGGCCTGATGGAGCGGGCCCGCGAACTGAGCCTCGACCAGAAGGGCATCGCCACCGTCGACGCGGCGGGCCGGATCACCTCCCGGCTGCCCGCCGACGCCTTCGGCGGCGAGGGCATCGTCTCCGAGATCGAGATCCTCCGCGGCGACCTCGCCGGCCTGCTGTACGAGGACACCGCGCCCTACACCGAGTACCTCTTCGACGACACCGTCACCGCGCTCGCCCAGGACGCCGACGGCGTCACCGTCGACTTCGAACGGGCCGGGACGCGGCGCTACGCCGCCGTCATCGGCGCCGACGGCATGCACTCGGTGGTCCGCGGCCTGGCCTTCGGCCCGGAGTCGCAGTGCGTGCGGCCGCTCGACCTCTACCTCGCCTGGTTCACCGCCGAGACCGAGCTCGACCTGGACGGCTGGTACCTGATGCACAACGCGCCGGGCGGCCTGGTCGCCTCGGTGCGCCCCGGCCGCCTGCCCGGCGAGGTCAAGGCGGGCTTCGGCTTCCGTTCGGGACCGCTGGAGTTCGACCGCCGGGACACCGCCGCCCAGCAGGAGCTCGTGGCACGGCGGTTCGCCGGCGTCGGCTGGGAGACGCCGAGGCTGCTGGACGCGATGCGCCGCTCCACCGACTTCCACCTGGACTCGCTCGGCCAGGTCCACCTGGACACCTGGTCCCGCGGCCGGGTCGCGCTGCTCGGCGACGCGGGCCACTGCCCCTCGCCGCTCACCGGCCTCGGCACCAGCCTCGCCCTGGTCGGCGCCTACGTCCTGGCCGGCGAGGCGGCCGCCGCCGACGGCGACCTCGCCGCCGCGTTCCGGCGCTACGACCGGGTGATGCGGCCGTACGTCACCAAGGCCCAGGAGCTGCCGCCCGGCGGCGCCGGCGGATTCGCCCCGAACAGCGCGCTGGCGATCCGGCTGCGCACGATGTCGATGCGGTCGATGAACCGCTGGCCGATGCGGCAGCTGCTGGCCGCCCAGTTCGCCAAGGCCGGCGACATCGCCCTGCCCGAGTACGGTCTCCCGGCCGCCCGCTAGGACGTGTCTTCGAAGGCGTACGGGATGCCACACACCTGAGCCCGCCGCTGAAGAGACCTCTCCTGGGTCCCGGCCGTGCCGCCGTTCGGGTGCGGGCGCCTACCATCGCGGCATGGTCGCCTTCCTGCTCGCCGCCGTTCTGCTGGTCCTCTTCGTGATCGGCGCCGCGCGGGACCTGCGGCGGCTGAGCAACGCGGTGCTGCTCGGGCTGGCCGTGGCGGCCGCGGCCGCCGGTCTGCTGGGCGAGCTGGACCGGCTGCCGCCGGGCACGGCCCGGGCCGTCGCCGACGCACTGCCGGTCGCCACCCTGCTCGCCGCGCTGGCCGTGGCCGTGCTGCTGGTCGGCAACGGGGTGCTGATGGTGCGCCGGGCGGGCGGCAGCCCCGTCCACCTGCTGCCGCTGCTCGCCGGGTCGGCCGGGCTGGTGCTGATCGGGGTGCTGTGGACGGCGGCCCGGGTCGACTCCCGGCCGCTGCACGCGGCCGCCGCGGCCGCCCTGCTGGTCGCCGGCTACCTGGCGTTCCTGTTGCTGTGCTGCCTCGGGTACTCGGCGCTGTACGGCCGGATCCCGCCGCCCCGGCAGGTCGACTTCGTGGTGGCGCTCGGCGCCGGACTGGACGACGACCGGGTGTCGCCGCTGCTCGCCGCCCGGCTAGACCGCGCCCTCGGACTCCGCGCCGAGCAGGAGCGCCACGGGCCGCCGGCGCCCGTCCTGGTGGTCTCCGGCGGCAAGGGCACCGACGAGCAGCTCAGCGAGGCCGAGGCGATGGCCCGGTACGCCGCCGACCGGGGCGTGCCCGCCGCCGCGGTGCTGCGGGAGGACCGCTCCCGCAACACCGCGGAGAACCTGCGGTTCAGCGACCGGCTGATGCGAGACCACCGGTCCGACTACCGGTGCACCGTGGTCACCAGCAACTTCCACGTGCTGCGCACCGCCGTCGAGGCCCGGCGGGCCGGCGTGTCCGGGCAGGTGGTCGGCGCGCCGACGGCCGGAGTGCTCTGGCCCGGTGCCGTCCTGCGGGAGTTCGGCGCGTTGCTGCTCTGCTACCCGCGGACGAACGCGGGCGCGGTGCTGCTGCTCGTCGTCCTCGGCGCCACCGCCGGCTGGCGGCCCTGACGTCCGTCCCCGCCGCGCGCCGACCGGTCGGCGGCACCTGACCGGTCAGCCGCCGAGCGGTCAGCCACCGCCGACGGGCTCCAGCACGAAGACCGGGATCTCCCGATCCGTCCGCTTCTGGTACGCCGCGTAGTCGGGGAAGGCCGCCACGGCGCGCTCCCACCACTCGGCCTTCTCCGCGCCGCCGAGCTCACGGGCGGACATCTCCTGCCGGACGGGCCCGTCCTGCAGCTCGACCAGCGGGTTCGCCACCACGTTGTGGTACCAGACCGGGTGGCGCGGTGACCCGCCCATCGAGGCGACGACCGCGTACCTGCCGTCGTGCTCGACCCGCATCAGCGGGGTCTTGCGGATCTTGCCGCTGCGTGCGCCGAGCGTGGTGAGGAGGACCACCGGCATGCCCCGCAGGGTGGTGCCCCGCGTGCCGCCCGAGCTCTCGTACAGCTCCACCTGGTCCCGCACCCACTGCTCCGGACTCGGCTCGTACTCGCCCTCCAGAGGCATGCCCACCATCCCGTCTGCCGTCGCACCCGGGCGCCGTCGGACGCCGCCCGGGCGGGGAGCGCCTCCCCGCACAGCCTCCGGCCTATCACCCGCCGCACGGCGAGTCACGCCCCGCCCACCCGCCGAGCGTGTCGCACCCCACCGGCGGACGGCCCGCCCGCCACACAGGCGTGTCGGGCGCCGGGCGTCCCGGAACGGCCGGATACTGCGCTGATGACGCACCCTCAGCAGCCGCTCCGGCGGCGGACGTTCCTCGCCGCGGGCGCCGCCCTCGTCCTCCCGCTCGGCAGCCCGGCGGACTTCCGGCGTCCCGCCGGTCCCGGCCCGGACCGGCCCCGGCCGCTCCCGGCCCGCCGCGGACTGGCCGACCTCTTCGGTGAGGAGATCCGGCTGATCCCCACCGACGACCCGGTGGTGGCCCTCACCTTCAACGCCGCCTGGAACGAGGACGGCATCGACGCCGTCCTCGACGAGCTGCGCGGCCGCGGCGTCCCCGCCACCTTCTTCCTGACCGGGCAGTTCGCGGAGGCCGACCCGGAGGCGGCCGCAGCCATCGCGGCCGAGCACGGCGTCGCCGGCCACTCCTACGACCACCCCGAACTCTCCGACCTCGACGCGGCCGGCCTGCGCGAGCAGGTGGAGCGCGCCGCCGAGGCGATCCGCGGGGCCACCGGCACCGACCCGCTGCCCTTCTACCGCTTCCCCTACAGCGAGACCAGCCCGTCCGCGATCGCCCAGGTCAACGCGCTCGGCTACGCCGACATCGAGTTCACCGACGACACCCTCGGCTACCTCGGCGAGGGTGGCGGCGTGAGCGTCCAGGACGCGGTGGACCGCGCCGTCCGGGCGATCCGGCCCGGCACGATCCTCCAGATGCACCTCGGCTCCACCGAGACCTCGGGGCCGAACGTCGACTCCCGCGCCCTGCCCGCCGTCGTCGACGCCGTGGAGTCCCGCGGCTACACCGTCATCGACCTGGCCTCGCTCGTCTGACGCACCGTCGATCCGCCCCGGCGGCACGGGATCCGGCAGGTTGCCCGCCGTGGGCGGCCGGGCCTGGCAGGGTGGACGACCCGCTGGGCCTCGCCGACCCCGGCCGACCCGACCCGCCGCGCTCAGCCGGC
>NZ_JBFBJY010000060.1:0-17830 GCF_040702125.1 Kitasatospora sp. NPDC085895
CCAGCGAGCATCACACCGCAGGACGAATCATCAGGAACCGGACAGCCCAGCCGAACCCCTCATGCCGGCGCGCGCGCGTGAACGATCGAGGCTGGCCTCGGAAGGAATTCCCGCCAGTTCCGCATCCGGGAATTCCGGCGAAGATGCGGAAATGGGTGAGGAATCCGCCGAATACTGGGTGCGGCGTTCTCTCGCCGACCGGATCGGCGACTGGCTGGAATACCGGATCGACCTCGGACGCGCCCGCAAGGACGCCGAAGCGCCTCTGCGTGAGGCCGAGATCGAGGTCGCGATCGCGCGTCTGAAGGCGAAAACCGACCGCGAAACCGGGCTCATGGAGCAGCAGAACAAGCTCCGCCAGGCCCAGTTGCAGGCGGCCGCGGCCCGGACCGCGACGCAGGGCAAGACGGACGCGGCCGGCAAGGGCGCCGACAAGGGCCTGGCCAAGTCCCCGGCCGGAGCCCCCGGCGGCTCCGGCCGAGGCGGCGGCCCCGGCGGCAGCAAGGGGCCCAACCCCGGCGCCGGTGCTGGCAAGGGGCCGGGCCGCAGCGACGGGCGGGGCCCGGGGCCCGGCGGTGCCAAGAACGGCCCCGGCGGGCCTTCTGGCAGCCGCAAGGGGCCGGGCCGCGGCACGGAGTCGAAGGAAGACCTGAAGGCCCGTCAGAACGGCTCTGGCGGCTCCGGCGGAACGCGGGACGGCAAGGGCCGACAGCAGGCCGCGGCCGAGCGGTCCCGCGCCCGCCAGGAGCGGCTCGCCGCCCGGCAGAACGCCGACCTCGCGGACCGCACCAAAGACCGCGACCAGGCCCGCGACCGCCGCGCGGCTGCCCGGCAGGACCTCCGCACCGACAAGGCCGACCGCCGCGCGAAGAAGGCCGAGCGCGCCGCCACGCGAGCGGCCGCGAAGGAGGCAGCGAAGGCCTCGGCCACCGAGGCGGGCCGCACCACCCTCGGCGAAGCCGTGGCTCAGGAGGCACAGCGGCGCTGGGACGAGCGGCAGGAGACGCGGCAGAAGGCCGAGAAGGAGAAGGCGGCCGCACAGGCCGACCTGTCCAAGGGCAAGGCAACGGGCGCCGACGGCCAGGACGGCGCACAGGCGGCCGGCGGCCCGGAGCCGAAAGATGGCGGGCCGGACCCGAAACGCCGGGAGGCGGACCCGAAACGGCAGCAGCCGGAGCCGAAAGACGAAGGACCGCAGGCCCGCGGTGAGGATCCGGACGGCGATCGGCGGTCGAAGGAGCGCCGGTACACCTGGTGGGACCCGCGCGCCGGGTTCGGCTACCGGCGCACCGCCGACGGAACCGCGGCCGAAGCCGGACCCGCTGAGGGCAACGGCACGGCGCGGCCGGGCCCCGGCGATCCGGACCCGGAACCGGAGCCGGAGACCGTGTCCCCGGGGCGTTCCTGGCAGCCGCCGCGCGGCACACCGGACGGCGACGGTGACATCCAGGACGCGGAGATCGTCGTGCCCGAGCTGCCGGCCACCGGGCCCGCCGCACTGGGGCCCGCGCCCGAACGCCACACCCGGCGGCCCGGCACCACCCGGCCCACCCCGACAACGGAAACGGAGGAGATGCCGATGGCGGCACCCACGGGCACGGGCGGCCGGCAGCGCACGGCCGCCGCGCAGAAGATGGCCGCGCAGCACCGCACCGAGGTCACGCTCGACGAGTACCTGGTCGAGATCGCCAACATCGCGGTGGCCGCGGCCGCGGACAGGCAGGACGCCGAGGAACTCGCCGCGTCGCTGACGGCCGTGGCCGACGCGCTGCGGGAGATGGCCGCAGACCTGGTCGGCGACCACAACGTCGACACCGACGCGGTCGACCTGATCACGAACCTCGCCGATGCCGCCGCCGCGATGGCCGCCCAGGCACAGCGCTGCTCGGCCGAGTGCGAGGAGGCCGCGACCGCGGCGGCCCTGGCGGCGCGGGCCGTCGCCCAGGCCTACACCGAGGACGTCACCGCGATGGACGCGAGCGGCCTTGCGCAGGCCTCCGCCGCCGCCCACCACGACTAGACCATGAAGGGAGAAGCACGCTGATGAGCAGCGAAGTCGACCACCCGCCGACCGGTGCCGTACCCGCACCGTCTGCCTCCGTACCTGGATCGGCTGCCGCCGTACCGGCACCGTCCGACGCGGGCCTCGGGCCGGTTCGGCAGGCACCGGCCGCCGTGCCCGCCCGGCCGGCGGCCGGGCGGGCTCCCGCGCCGACCGACGGCGACAACCGCTACAAGGCGGTGCAGCACAAGCTGAAGGCCTTCTCGGGGGCGTTGGACGGTGCCACGGGGCGGCTGGAGGCGCTGCGGCGGCGGATGCGCGCCACCGCCGACCGGGCCTCCACCCTGGCCGGGCACATCGCCGACGCCGACCTGGATCCGGTGTTCGTGGAGATGACGAACGCCGTGGCCACCGCGCTGGACGGCGCCGCCCTGGCGACGGGCCGCCTGCACGAGAGCGCGCAGGCGGTCTCCGCGGACGCCTCGGAGACGCAGCGCACCCACGCGCGGATGTACGAGGCCCTGGACCAGATCCGCTCGGGCCGCAAGCACCGCACGCCCAAGCCGGGCTTCTTCGCCCGCAACTGACCCCCGAACAAGCCCGTACCGAGGGCGGCCCCACCACAGCGGTGGGGGCCGCCCTCCACGCTTCCCATGAAAGGAAACCCGGTGTCCGCTCCGCGCGCCGTCGTGCTCGAACGAACCCTCTACACGCTGGCCGCCCCGGTCCTCGCCGCGGCCCCGAACATCGCCCCCGACGGCCCGCTGAACACCGTCCTGCTGCTCGCCGGCGGCGCGGGCGTCGCCGGATCCGTGCTGGCAAGCCGCGACCACGCGGGCGCCGGCCGCAAGCTGGTCCGCCTGTCGCCCCTCGCCCTGGCGGCCGCCGTCGACATCGCCGCCCTGTGGACCCCGAGCTGGGGCTGGGACGCGCTCGCCGCGGCCGGATGGGCCGCGGCCGGCTGCATCGTGCTGCCGCTGTCGCGCACCTCCCGCCGCCTGCGGCCCGCCCTCGCCGCGCCCCCCGCCCCCCAGCCGCTGCCCGCCCCGGCCACCATTCCTGCGGCCCCGGCGCCCGTCCCGGCCACCGCCGACGACGGGGCCGACGCCCTCACCCGCGGCGTGCGGGAGCTGTGGGAGCGCGCCGGAAACCCCGGGCGCACCCACGTGGTCACCGCCACCCGCCACCCCGGCAAGCGCCACGACCTGACCATGCTGCTGCGCGCGAGTGAGCCGGGCCGGCCGATCACCGGCCTGAGCGAGGCCGCGGTCGCCGCGGCGTTCGGCATCACCGAACCCGACGTCGTGCTCCTTCCTGTGACGCAGCAGGCCGGCCGTCAGGGCGGGCCGGGCTGGCTGGAGGTCAAGCTCGTGCCGGAGGAGAACCTCCGCCGCCGCACCGCGCCCACCGACGCGGAGCGGTGGGCCGACGGGATCGGCGCCACCGCGATCCCCGGCTCCCGGCTCACGGGCAAGCGCCGCAACCACGAGCGGGGCGTCACCTACTGGACCGCACACCTGCCCGACGGTGAGCCGCGTATCGACCTGAAGGCGCTGTGCAAGGCCCTCGGCACCTCGGTTGACGACGGGCGGGTGTTCGTCACCGTGGACGGCCAGGAGGTCCTGGTGTCGGTGTGGGACATCTCCCCGCTCGCCACCGTCTACCCGGCCACCCGCGAGCTCCTCACCCCCGACACCGACGGCCGCTGGGTGTGCGGCTACCTGACGAACGGCCAGCCGGCCCGCAACCGCGTCCACACCGACCGCGGTGCCGCCCACGGCCTGTACGTGGCCCCGTCCGGCGGCGGCAAGACGCAGCTGATGGCGCTGGCGATCTGCGCGAATGCGAACTTCGGCGCGGTGGTGTGGCTGGTCACCGAGGCCCCGGACTCCAAGACCGCGGCGCTGAGCGCGCACTGCGACCGCTACGGCGTCGGCGCGCTCTACATGATCCGCGCGATGCGGGCCACAGCCGCGCTGATTGAGGTTCGCGGCGAGATGCTCTGGGCGGACGGCCAGATCCACGACTGGGACCCGAAGCGGCCCGGTTGCCCCTACCGGCCCCTGAGCTGCTTCTGGGACGAGTTCCTGTCCGCGGCCCGCCACGACGAGTACGGCGCGGAGATCATGAACCTGGCCGAGGTCATCTCGGTCAAGGGCCGCAAGTACGGCATCGGCGAGCACGTCGCCGGCCAGTCCGTGTACGTGCAGGACGGCTTCACGCAGCTCCTCAACGAGAACCTGCGCGACAACGGGATCCCGGTCGTGCTCAAGGTCGCCCCGAAGAAGATCACGGACATGTTCAAGTCCCTGGGCGTCACGCCCGAGGACATCCCCGACCCACTGCCGCGCAGCTTCTCACCTGCGGAGTCCGGCCGCATCGCACGGATCATGAACGGCGAGCCGGAGCCGCCGTCCGACTCCAACACCGGCGGCGTCGGCTGGATCATCGAATCCCGCAAGCCCGAAATCCTGCGGACCCTGTGCATGGATTTCGAGCAGCCCATCGCCCCGCTGTTCCCCGACACCGTCCACGGCCTCACCGACCACGAGATCGCCGAACTCGAGGCCCGCGACCTGTGGTTCGACTGGAACGAGCCGCCCCGCCCCGGCGAGTTCGGCCCCGAACCCGAGGACGACGGCGAGAGCGAGCTGCCGTCCGGCAGCCGATCCAAGTCCCGTGCCGCTGCGGTCGGCCGGACGCTTCCCGCGCAGTCCACCGTCACCACACCCCGCCAGGCCCTGGACGCCATCAAGAAGCTCACCGGTGCCTGACCGGCTCCCATGAGGCCGCCACTACCCCACTTTCCACTCGATCGGAGACTGCCGTGAGCAGCACCCAGCACACCCCGCACAGCACCACCCGGGCCGCGGCCGAGCCGCAGATCAGCCTCCTCGCCACCGGCTACACCCCGGTCGTCCTCGACGGCCGGATCCTCGCCGTCCCGCTGCACCCCGGCGCCACGGACGAGGCCTTCGTGCCGGCCCTCATCGACGGCCAGGTCGCGGCCGTCCCGGTGCACAACCCGCTCGCCGTCCCGGCCGCGGCCCAGCCGGGGCCCGCCGCGGTGGCCTTGGAGCCGCCAGTGGCGGACCCGGGTCTGCCCCGGGTGGTGCGCGACTGCCTGCTCTACGGCTCCCTCGCCGCGGTCGCGGCCGGTGGCGCGGTGTGGATGGTCGGCGCGGCCGTCGCCGCCGCGGCCCCGCACGCCGGCGAGCTCGGCGAGCTCCTCCAGTACGCCGCGATCCTCGTCGGTGTCGTCGTCCTCGGCCTGGCCGTCCTGCTCGGCAAGCTCCGCACCCTCACCGGCCCCACGACCGGCACCGGCTCCGGGGCGTCCGTGACCACCAGCGGCACCGGCGCGGCCGCGACCGGCACCGTCCTCGCGCTCGTCCACCGCACCACCACCACGACCATCGGCCGCCAGAGCGCCTGGGGCCGCGGCGGCATCACCAACCACACCGGCTGACCGCCTGCCCGGTCTCGCTCCCGGCCCGCACCCGCCCGCCCCTGCCGTCTCCCGGCCGGGGCGGGCGGGCTGCGTTCCGGGGCCGGCCGGCCGACCACCCAATCCCTTGCTGGAGGTAACCACCGTGACCACGCCCGCCGCCTCCCCGCTCGCCCAGCTGCTCGACGCGCTCGGTGTCAGCGAGCGCACCACCCGCTCCACCGCCGGCCAGCTGCTCGACGTGCTCACCGACCTGCCCGACACCGCGCCGGTGCTGATCGCCGTCCCCGACCTGGACCACTGCGCGGAGCAGCCGGTGGCCGCCGCCCACTGGGACGGCACCCTGCTCCTGACCACCCTGCGCCCCGCCCCCCAGACCGAGGCGCTGTTCCCCGCCCTCACCACCTCCACGGACACCACCGCGCGTGCCGACCGGGCGGGTGAGTGCGGGCTGAGCGTCGGCGAGCTGCGCGAGGTGCTTGCCGCGCTGCCGGACTGCACCGCCGTGCTGCTGGACGTCCACGGCTGGGACGGCCCCGCGCAGCTGCCGGTCACCGGCGCCGACTGGGACGGCGCCCTGACCCTCACCTCCCCCTACCTGACCTGGGCCCCCGGCTCCTTCGACTTCCTCCACCAGGCCACGGCCTGATCGGGCCCCGCACCCAACCAGCTGCTTCGACCGGAAGGACTCACCCGACCGTGACCACGCTCGCCGTCTGCGACCTGCACGCGCTGCACGCACTCCGCCGGTGGCTGCACGACCCCGCCCGCCGACGCATCTGGCACACCACCCGCCTGGCCCGGCAGGCCGAGGCCGCCGAGCAGGAACGCCGCACCCACCGCTGCGAGCTGCCCAACACCGGCGCAAGCGCCGACCAGATCGTCCGCAGCCGCCAGAACCTCGCCGACGCCCGATCCCGCGCCGACCTCACCGTCCTCGGCGAGCAGTTCACCGAACTGGCCAGGCTGCGCCTGACCGTCACCCTCGCCCACCACAAGCACACCTCGCAGGAGCCGCAGGACCGGGTGGGTGAGGAGCTCGCCGAGGACATCGCCGATGAGATCCGCACCATCGCCGAGGACCTGCTGGAGGCGCAGCCCCTCTACCCGGGCGAGGCGCACCGCAACGCCGAGGCGGTCCTGGTCCCGCTGCTGCAGCAGGACACCGCGCTGGCGGCCACCAGCAGGCGCGAGGACCTGGCCCGCTGGCTGGCCGACCTGCGAGCGGCCCGCCTGGTCCTCGACCAGGCCGCTACCACCGCCTGAACCTTCGGTCCGGCCCGGAGCGGCACCCCTGCCGCCCCGGGGCCGACCCGTCCCTGCCGAACACCGAGGAGTGCATCCCCGTGTCCATCCCATTCCAGCCCGGCACCAACGAACCCGGCCGGCGCGGGCGCACCGCCGTCCGCGAGTCCACCCGGGCCGCCGCCCGGCGGCTGCGCGAGCACACCGCCTCGCGCCCCACCGGTCCCGCCGAGGTGTCCGCCGCCGTCGCGGGCGTGGTCCTGGCCGTCGTCATCATCGGCGGCGCCCTGTACTGGCTCGTCCGCTTCCTCGTGTGGGTCATCGCCGGGGCCTTCCACGGCACCACGGGGCTCGCCGGCGCGCTGTGGCACAGCGCCACCGCCGACCACGCCCGCGCCGTTGCGAAGGCCTTCACCGCCGTGGTGACCGGCCCCGCTCAGTTGTGGCTCCACCAGCACGCCACCGGATTGCCGGTGACCGCGCATCAGCTCGCTGTCGCCTGGGTCCTGCTCGCCGCGATCGCGTTCGTCTCCGCGCGGGGCGGCTCCTTGGCCGGGCGGCTGGCGTGGGCCTTCGTCGGCGCGGGCACCGCCACCGCCGTCTGGCAGGCCTCCCCGGACGGCCAGCGCGCCGCCGCCACCGCCACCACCAGCGGCCTGTGGCTGCTGCTCACGCTCTCCGCCTACCGGCCCCGCCGCACCCACACGACCACCAGCACCCGCACCGAGCTGATCGTCTCCCCGCTCCTGGAGCAGGCCCTGACCGGAGCCCTGGAGCGCGCCACCGTCCCGACCGCCGCGCCCACCGCCGTCGGGGTCCGGGCCGGCGACGATCGGGTCGAGCCGCTCCCGCAGCCGGCTCCGCCGCCCGTCGACCTCATCCCGGCCGCCGCCGGATTCCAGTGCCGCCACTGCTCGCGGCCGCTGCGCTGGGCCACCGGCCACGAGCCCGGCGACCGCACCCGCACCTGGCGCACCGCCGACGACGCCACCACCTGCCCGACCGCACCCGACGGCCTGCACTACGCGCTCTGACCCGGCCGGACACCCACGCTGCCCACCGGCCCGCACCCCGCCCACCACAGCGGGCGCGGCGGTCCGGTGCGCGGCGCGGCCGCCCGGCCGGACTGCCACGCTGTGCCGCTGGGCAACCTGCTGATCTTCCGTACTCGAGCAGAAGATCGCACCCGGACACCTGGCACACCGGACAGCACCCCACCGACCACGAAAGGGCCGATCATGAACCCGGCGCTCGCCGCCCACCTCTCCCATCTGACCCCCGACCGCCACACCGGCCGCCTCAACGGCGACGACGCCTACGACGTGCTGATCCTGCTCCTCGCCGCGTTCCGCGACCTCGGCTTCGACCGCACCACCCCCGACCAGCTCCACACCGCCATCACCACGATCGACACCCGCAACGCCTTCGGCGGCCGCCGCACCCTGCACACCCTGCTCCGCGAAGCCGCCGACCACCACCAGATCCGCATCACCGCCGCCGGCCACCTCCTGCTGCGCACCGACGCCCCCAGCGACGGCGGCCCCGAACACACCTGGATCCGGCTGCAGAACCGCCACGGCGCCGAGGTCGAGATTGTCGGCGCCGACCCCTGGCCGGATACCCACCAGGCGGCCCCCGGCCCCGCCTGGTGGCGCTGCACCGCCTGCCGCGCCGGCAGCGGCACCGACGCCCAGGACCTGAACCTCATGCGCACCCAGGCCACCGACCACGCCCGCGACTGCCTCGCCCTGCCCGCACCCCTCGCCTCACCCGCGGCCGACTGACCCAGCGTCAGTCCCACACCGGGCACCGACGCCGCCCACCGCGCCCCGCCCAGACCGCGCCACCCAGGCGCGGCGAGGCGCCGGCCACGAGCCCGGCGACCGCACCCGCACCTGGCGCACCGCCGACGACGGCCTGCACTACGCCTGTGACCCTGCCGGACACCCACGCTGCCCATCACAGCGGGGAACTTCAGAGAGACGCGATGACGAACCTGGACCAGGTCGCCACCCTGGCGACGTTCGGCTCGACCTGGGCCGTGCTCACCGTCGGCCACAACTTGGCAGACCACGTCTTCGGCCAGAGCGACCACCAAGCCGCGAACAAGGGAGCGCCGACGGCCGAGGACGTTGCTGCCGGGGCAAGCCCGCGCCGCGGCTGGGGCGCGTGCCTGGCCCATGTCGGCCAGTACCACCTGGTGATGGCCGCGTTGCTGGCTCTGGTGTGGCTGTTCATCCCGCTGCCGCTGGGCGCGACCGGCCTGACCGTCGGATTCGCCTGGTCGGCGGCCACCCACGCCGTACTGGACAGGCGCTGGCCGGTCCGCTGGCTGCTGCAGCACACCGGCTCGCCAGCGTTCGCCGAGCTTCGAACGGCCGGCCTCAACGGGCTGTACCTGGCTGATCAGGCCCTGCACTCCGGAGCACTGCTGATCTCCGCGCTGCTGATCACCCGCCTGTGATCCCGGCGCAGCCAACGACCGGAAGCCGCACGTCCCATGGCTCCCCGATCCGCAAGGAGCACCTCGACATGACCGACCGCTACAACCACCTCACCCCCGACGACCGCGCGAGGACGGCCGCCCGCGCGCCGGTCGCAGACGGCACCCTCGTCACCCTGATCGGACCGGCCGGCAGCGGCAAGACCACGTTCACCTGGGCCCTGGACTCGCGCGAGGTCGTCTCCCTGGACGAGTTGCGAGCCCTGGTGACCGGCGGCAACGCCGGCGACCAGAGCGCCACCGCCGAGGCCGTCCAGATCCAGAACCTGCTGATCGACGCACGCCTGAGCCGCGGCCGCACCCTCTACCTCGACTCCACGAACGTCGAGGCCAAGGTGAGGGCGCAGCTGGTCGAGCGGGCCCGCCGCCACGGCCGGCCGCTGCTGGCGATCGTGTTCACGACCCCGCTCGAGGTGTGCCTGCGCCGCAACGCCGAGCGGCCGGCCAACCGGCGCGTCCCGGACGACGTCCTGCGTCGGCAGCACCAACTCGCCGCCGACGCCGTCCCGGTCCTGCCTGGCGAGGGCTTCGACGACGTGCGTCTGTGCCCGTCGGTCAGCTGATCCGGACGCTGACGCTACCCACCACCGCGCCCCGCCCAGTCCACGCCTGCCAGGCGCGGCGGCGGGGCGCCGTAGTGCGCGGCGCGGCCGCCCGGCCCAACCCCCACCACCCCGAAGAACCGAAGGAGGCCACCGTGACCGACACCCTGCTCACCCGCCTGGCCCGCACCGCCCTGGACACCGCCGAGTCCGCCGCCACCGTCACCGCCGCGGCCGCCACCGGCCTGGCCACCTACCGCGCCCTGGCCCACCGCCCGGCCGAGACCCGCACCACCCTCGCCCTCGCGGCCGGCGCCCTCGCCGCCGTCCTCACCGACCAGACCGCCTACAAGGCCCTCGCCCCGCTGCGCCGCCGGCTCGGAGCCGAGCACCACCGTCCGGTCGGCGAGCCGGTCCCGGCGCCCACGCCCGGGCAGCTGGCCGCCGACGTGTGCGCGGACGCGGCGCACCGCGCGGCCGCCGGCGCGGGGCGGCTCGACTACGGCCAGGGCAGCCTGACCAAGGCCGCCCACTGGACCGGACAGCCGGACGGCACGGCGACCTGCCCGCTCGGTGCCGGCGCGCACCTGCTGGCCGTGCCCCGCCCCACCGACCGCGACGGCTACAGCAGCCGCAGCTACCTGCTGGTCACCGGCACGGACGCCACACCGATCGAGGTCCACACCATCACCGACCTGGTCGCGCTCCTCGACAGCCCCGCCGCCGACCAGCAGCAGCCCGACGACGAGGACGAGGGCGGGGACCCGTGGGACACCCTCGGCCGGGACCTGGCCATCGCCGAACTCTGCGCCACCGACCCGGGAACCGGCGGCCCGGCCGCCGAGCACGACCCGGACACCGGCGTCGACCAGGAAGCCGACGCCCACGCCACCAGCACCCTCTGACGCACCCACTCCCCGGACCGGCCTGCCCGGCCCGCTGCACCCAACCGCACTTCACCACCGGCCCGGCCCGCACCCCAGCGGGCCGGGCCGACCCGTCCAAGGGAGACACCCGCATGACGACCACCCCCGCCACCCGCCGCGGCCTGTTCACCGCCAACCCCGACCGGCGGCTGCGCCCCGGCACCCCCGACCGGCCCTGGGAGCTGTGGCTCACCGGCCCCGACACCCTGCTGCCGATGCCCGACCTGGCCACCGCGCTGATGGCCGCAGCCGAGCACAACGCCCTCGCCGCCGACCTCGACGACCACTCCCCGTTCCAGCCCGTCGGCCACGCCTTGGTCCTGACCCACGGCTACGCCTGGCGGCGCGAGGGCACAGCCCGGGCGGGCGCCGGCATCGCGGTCCCGTCGCTGTGCTGGACCGCGGCGTGCTCGGTGTGCGGCGAGGCGCCGGAGGACGAGTTCGTCCCCCACCACACCGGCCCCGACGCCGCCGCCGGCGACGCCGTCGACAACCACGGCTGGCACCGGCTGCCGGACGGGCGGCTGGTCTGCGGCTGCGACAACACCGCCCACACCGAGGCCCGCGCCCGGGCAACCGTCCAGGACAACGGCCACGAGCCGCACCCGGACCAGCTCGCCCTCGTCGACCCGGACAGCCCCGCCGGCATCCGTCCCTGAACGCCCGGCCGAACCGGCTCGGCCCCCTGCCGGCCGGCCCGCACCGACCGGGAACCAACCCCACCGACCAGGAGAACCCGTGCGCATCGATGACGGACAGCCCGCCGGCACCGTCGAGAACGTGATCAAGGCGGTCTGCATCGTCTGCCTGATCCTCATGTGGGCGGTCTCCGCCGCACACCTGGCGTCCCACCGTGCGTCGCACTGCGGGCCCACGGCCGGATCGACGGCGACCCGCCACCCCGGCGGCAGTTTGATGGATGGCCGGCCCGCCGCCCACTGCCCGCGCTGACACCCCGCCAAGAACAGTCGCAGCCCACCAGGCGCGACCCGGACACCGCGGGAGCGGGACACCGTCCCATGGCTGTCCGACAGGGCTGTGAGAGCGGCCGCTCCCGCCCATACTCCGGCTCAGGGCCCGGCACCGACGCACCGGTGCCGGGCCCTTTGTCGTTTCCGGGCCGCCCCTTCCGGGCGCTGCAGGGGCCGGGTCGTACGGTCGCACCAGCTGGGCACTTGGCCGCCCCGCCCGCGGGGTGCAGGCTGGACGGATCCCGGCCCGCGCCCCGCCGCAACCAGCGGCCGTATGCCATGTCGCACCCAGGCCGTGTCCGTGCGCACGAGCCACCGGACCGGCCAGCCCATCTCGGCAAGAGCCGGCCAGTGCGGGAAACCAGACCGAGGGCGGCCGGACCGACACGCAACCGCCTCCCGGCGGCCGTCCCCGGGACCAGCCCGGGCGTCGAAGCCGGCCGGGCCGTCGGCATTGAGCGCGCCTTGCTGACATGACGTGCGATCAGATCAGATAGGCGAGGCACCCCCGGCGGAACACCGGTGGCCAGGACCCGCAGCCGGGAACGGCCCGAAGCTGGGGCCGGCCCGGGACCGCACCGCCGCCGACCACAGGAGACCGCGATGACCCACCTGCCCGACATCTTCGAGACCCGGCAGGGCGAGGCGCTGCGCCGGGCCTACCTCGCTGGAGACCTCGAGCAGGCTCGCAAGATCGAACAGCACCTGCTCGCCGAGTCCGCCACCACCCCCGAGGAGCGGGATGAACTCGCGCAGACTCTGCACGCCGCCGTCCTGTTCATGGAACTCGACGCCGCCCGCGATGCCGGCGACGAGACCGGGGCCGGTCACCTGCTGCAGCGGATCCGCCAGGAGTGCACGCCGCGGGCCATCAAGCAGCACCTCGCCGCCGGCCTGCTGCAGGCCGGCCTGCACGAAGGCCTCACCCGCGACCAGCACGACCAGCTGATGGGCTGGGTGAAGGACCTGCACCTCGGCCCACAGATCGTCGACCTGGCCGAGAGCATCAGCATCCACTGATTCCGGCGCCGGCCCGTTGGCCGACGCCCGCGACCAGCGGCCCGCCGGCCGCATGAGGCAGTGCAACGGCGGCAAACTTCTTGTCCCCGCAGGACTGCCAGACCACCCGACCAGCCTTCGGGTGAGCCATGCTCGGCCGGGCCAGATGAAGAATTCGCAGCGCTCCTCCGCCGGGCGAAGTCGAACGAACCGCACTCTGCCGTGCCGACCGGTGCCGACCCGCACTTCCGCCTGCGGCAGCGGTTCGTCCGAGACGGCCGGGACGTTCACGTCGAAGGCGCGGTCGAGGCGCTGAGGCGGCCGCCCACCGGCCGCGGTGCGGACGGGTGTCACCGCGCGGGCGTCTGGCGCTGTGGTGCCGCGGATCAGGCGCGGCCGCCGTCCCAGATGCTGCTGGGGTCGCTCATCTGCTCGGTGCTGCCCTTGGCGCCGCCGGGCACCTTGATCACGGTCTTCTTGTACGCGCTGGAGCGCCAGGCGACGTTGAGCAGCCGGGTGTCCTTGCAGCGGTTGTGGTAGTACACCCGGGCCTTCCAGTTCCAGTCGTCGCGCCAGGACCAGGAGAAGCAGCCGTCCGTACCACGGTGCATGTGCGTGTCCTCGGCCGCGGATGCGGCGGGCGCGGCCACGGCCAGCAGCAGCGCCGCGGCCGAAGCCGCAGCGGCCGTCCTGAAGATGGGGCCCATGACGGTGGTCTCCTCGTAGCCGCCGGAAGCGGGGAACACGCAGGCAACCGCCCGGTGCGCGGCCCGGTTGCGGCCTGGAGTCCGTGTTCACCCGGTCAGCCGGTGGGCGGTGCGGGCCTGCGGCGTCGCACCGGAATGCATTTCCCATGCTCAGGTGCGGTGCCGTACAGTCGTGCTCACCGACGCGGGGTGGAGCAGCTCGGTAGCTCGCTGGGCTCATAACCCAGAGGTCGCAGGTTCAAATCCTGTCCCCGCTACCAACCCGTCAGGCCCGGCACCCCAGGTGCCGGGCCTGCCGCGTTTCCGGGCACAACCGCCGCCGGCGCCCCCGGACGAACGCATCCCCGTGACTGCCCGTCAATCGCACCTGTTCGCGCCTTCGTTGACTTTTAAGAGTTGATAAACATCTCTGATCTGCGTTACGATTGCATCGTTCGGCTTACCATGTCCTGGCTTGGGGAGGGTCTCGTGCTCGCGGTGGATGTCCGGCAGGCACTCAAGGGCGGTGAGACGGTCCTGGAGGCCGCGTCCCGCTGGTGGCGGTTCGGCGAGCAGACGATCGCCGACCATGGCGACTTCCTCCTCGCGTTCGTCGACGGCGGCGTGTGCGTCGGCGCGTTCGAGATCCGCGCCGCCGAACCCGACCCGCAGGCTGGCGGCAAGTACGCCTTCGACCTCGAACCGGCCGAACGCTTCCGCTGGGCCCTCGGCGAGCGACTGCCGCTGCCGCCCGGCCGCAACCCCGCCCGGATCATGACCGGCGCCGCGCTGCGCACCTTCCTCGACGCCGACCCCGGCCGCACGCCGCTGCCGGCCCGTACCGCGGAGGGCGGGCGATGACCGGCACCCCGGACGCCGTCGACGCGCTGCTCGGCGCCGGCCCGCGCCGCCCGGTCGCGCTGCCCGAGCCCGCCGAACGCGCGTGGCTGCGCACCGAGTACGGGCTGACGAAGGCCGAGACCGCCAAGGCTCTCGGCGTCAGCCCCGCCACGTTCACCGCCTGGGAGTCCGGCCAGCGCGACCCGCAGGGCGAGGCCCGCGCCGCCTACGCCAAGCTCCTGGACGGCATGGCCGCCCGCCTGCTGCCCCCGGCCCGACCCGAGGCCGCCCCGGCTCAGTCCCCGGCGCCCGTGCAGAGCCCGCCCGCCTCCCCGGTGCCGCCGGCCGCCCCGGCGCCGCTCGCCGGGCCGGTCGAGATGGACCGCACCCCGTCGGGCGACCTCGTCACCGGTGAGCCGCAGCCCTGTATCTGGTGCGGGCGGCCCAGCATCTTCCGCGCCGCCGGCCGGCCCGTGCACGTGGGCGGCGGCTTCTGCGTCCAGGCCCCCGCACCGACCAGCGCCGCCCCCGCACCGACCAGCGCCGCCCCGGCACCGGCACCCACCGCTGCCCACGGCGCGGCCCCCGCGCCCACTACCGCCCCCGCAGCTCCGCACCGGCCCGTGCCCACTGCTGCACCGACCCGGTCGACCCGGCAGGCCCGCCCAGCCGCCGTGTCGCGTCCCGGTGCCCGCCCGGCCCGGAAAGCACCGTCTCGCGCCGCCGCCCCGGTGGACGACGCCCGGACCACAGAGGCCGAGAAGTTCCCCAACGGGCCGCTCGCCGTCGTCGACCCGGCCCCGTCCGGGCGCGGCCTGCTCGCGTACCTGGTGGACGGCCGCGTCCTGGACATTCCCGCGGTGAGGACGCTGCCGGAGCTCACCGAGTGGACGCTGACCGCGGGCCTGGGCGAACCCCGCCTCCACAAGCACGGCAAGGACGGCGACCCGCTGATCGTCCTCACCGACGCCGCCGCCGCCCTCCTGGGCCTGCCGCCTATGGGCACCGAACCCGGCCAGTTCGAGCGCCAACTCGGCCGCCTCCCCGAGACCCACAAGGCCGTCAAGGCTCTGACCAAGGCCGGCTGGCAGCTCACCCGGCGCGGCTTCGGACCGTGGGCGCGCGTCTACCGCACCCCCGACGGCGCCAAGCGCGCCTGCGTCCAGTACTGCATCCCCGCCTGGGCCGCCCTCACCTCCGCCGGCTGGAACATCCCCAACGGCCTCGACCCCGCCCAGCTCGCGGCGCTGCTCGGCGGCTACGCGAAGCGCGTGATGACTCCCCGCGGCTCCACCGCCGTCACCGGCCTGTCGTTGATGGAGGCGCTGCGCCCGCCGACCCGTGCGGTGCGCACTGCGACGGGCTGGACGTCCGGCCCGGTGGAGGGTTCACGCTCGCGGGCGTTCGATCCGGCGCCGCCGGAAGTCCTCGCGGAGCACCCGATCGCGCAGGACCGCGCCCCGGGGGATGTGCTGGTCACCGAGGTGTGGGACTGGATCCGCCCCGAAGAGGCGATCGGCCATGATGAGCGGGCCCTGCGGCATGTGGTGGGCCTGGACATCAACACGGCGTTCCTCGCCGCCGCGGGGCGCCTGATCATGGCGTTGTCGGAGCCGGTGCACGAGCTCAACCCGGTCTTCGATCCGAAGATCCCGGGCAGCTGGAAGTGCGATTTCTCCACCGCGGCCCTGGATCCGCGGCTGCCGAACCCGTTCACCCCGGACGGCCTGCCGCCGACCGGACCGGCTTGGTACACCACGCCCAAGGTCGCCTACGCCCGCGAACTCGGCCTCCCCGTTACGCCGACCGAGGGGTGGCTGCGGCACGAGTCCGGGCCGTGGCTCGACCCGTGGCACAAGCACCTGCGCGCCGCCTACCTCACCACCATGGACCGGCTCGGCGTGCCGCTGAACCTCGGCGAGCAGGACCCGCAGGCGTTCCTCGCGGTGATGGCTGGCCTGCAGGAGAGCGGCGACCCCATCGAGCTCGCGATCCTCGCCGCCGTGAAGGCGACCGCGAAGGGCGGCGTCGGCAAGCTCCGCGAACGCCCCCGCGGCGCGACCTACCGGCCCGGCCAGCGCTGGCCCGCACTCGAGCGTCCGACCTGGGACCCGCTCAACCGGGCACTGATCATCGACACCGCCACCGTCAACCAGCACCGCAAGATCCGCCGCCACGCCCAAGCCACCGGCCGGTTCCCGCTCGCGATCCTCTCGGACTGCACCGTCTACCCGTCCCCGGGCCCCTCCGCCCTGGACCTGCTCCGCGGAAACGACGGGGCGCTGACGACGGTCTGGCGGCTCGGCATCTCGCCCGGGATGTGCAAGCACGAGGGCACCCAGAGCATGGACTGGGCGCTGAAGTTGATCGCGGAGGACACCAACCCGGGCCGGCACATCAAGGGCGGCGACGCCGTCGCCGAGGGGGAGTAGCCCATGGACGCCATCGACCGCGGGCTGGAACGCGCCCTGCAGACCCAGCCCATCCCCAAGACCCTGCAGGGGCGGATCAACTTCCTGGTCCGCCAGTTGAAGGGCACCCGCAACGTTGCCGCTGCGCTCGGCGTGTCGATGCGCTCGGTGGAGCGGTGGCGCAAGGGCGCCGGCATCGGCCCCGGCAACGCCCGCAAGGTCGAGGACGCGGTCCGCGAGCGCTGGCAGCCCCGGGTGCGCCAGCGGGTCCGCGAGGCCGCCGAGGCCCGCGGCTTCACCGTCGAGGTCATGGCCTCCTTCGGCTACACCTCGGCCGGCCTGAGCACCGACGACCCGCGTGAGCGGATCGTCACCCAGCGTCTGCCCGGCAGCGTCGCCCGCGACCTCTTCCAGGCTCGCGACCGCGGTGCCAGCCGGCAGGAGCAGGAGCAGATCATCGCCGAAGGCCTCGGCCGGGCCTACTTCCAGGACGGCGGCCGCCGCGCCCGCGGCCTCCAGGTCACGTTGACCGGCCTGGAATGGGCCGACTTCTCCGTCTGACCCCGCCCGCTCGGCGCTGCAGATCGGGCCGGATCTGCAGCGCAGATGATCGACACGGTCTGAGACCGGAGCCGAGAATGTTGCTTCATTCTCGCTCCGTTGGGCCAGTGTGATGGCTGGCTGGATCAGGCTCGTGTTGCAGGGCCGGGCGGTAGACGGCGGTAGCAAGCGACGTCGGAGTAAAACCCGACGACAATGTCGCCAAGAGTGCTCCAAGCAGCGGCACTTGGAGCGCTTAGCGGGAGTACAGCTGAAGTGCTACGGGTGCGTAGGTTCCAGATCCGCAAGGTGTGGCCCTTGCTGGCAATGACAGCGACTGGAGTGTCCTCGAGGCGGACGCATGCCACGGCGGACACAGTCTTTCTGTAGTTGGCGAGTGCCTGACCAAGGGGCTGACTGGTGCGCAGGTTCCACACGCGCACCGTGCGGTCTCTGCTGCTGGTGACGGCGACGGGGGTGCCGTCGAGGTCGGTGCATGCAACTGCGGACACGTTGCTGGTGTGGCCGGTGAGAGGTTTGCCGAAGGGCTGGCCGGTGCGCAGGTTCCACACGCGCACCGTGCGGTCCGCGCTGCCGGTGACGGCGACTGGAGTGCCGTCCAGGTCGGTGCATGCAACTGCGGACACGTTGCTGGTGTGGCCGGTGAGAGGTTTGCCGAAGGGCTGGCCGGTGCGCAGGTTCCACACGCGCACCGTG
>NZ_JBFBJY010000060.1:17928-18260 GCF_040702125.1 Kitasatospora sp. NPDC085895
TGCGGTCCTCGCGGCCGGTGACGGCGACGGGGGTGCCGTCGACATCGGTGCACGCCATCGCCAACACTTTGCCCGCGAGGAGTCGACTGCGGGGCTGGTGGGTGTGCAGGTCCCACACGCGCACCGTGCGATCTGTGCTGCCGGTGACGGCGACGGGGGTGCCGTCGACATCGGTGCATGCGACCGCGAGCACGGTGTCGGTGTGGCCGGTGAGGGGGTGGCCGAGGGGCTGGCCGGTGTGCAGGTCCCACACGCGCACCGTGCGATCTGTGCTGCCGGTGACGGCGACGGGGGTGCCGTCGACATCGGTGCATGCGACCGCGAGCACGGGG
>NZ_JBFBJY010000060.1:18358-18747 GCF_040702125.1 Kitasatospora sp. NPDC085895
TGTCGGTGTGGCCGGTGAGGGGGTGGCCGAGGGGCTGGCCGGTGTGCAGGTCCCACACGCGCACCGTGCCGTCCAAGCTGCTGGTGACGGCGACGGGGGTGCCGTCGACATCGGTGCATGCGACCGCGAGCACGGTGTCGGTGTGGCCGGTGAGGGGTTCGCCGAGGGGCTGGCCGGTGCGCAGGTCCCAGACGCGCACCGCGTGGTCCCCGCTGCGGGTGACGGCGACGGGGGTGCCGTCGAGGTCGGTGCACGCCAGCGCGGAAACCGTGTCGGTGTGGCCGGTGAGGGGGCGGCCGAGGGGCTGGCCGGTGCGCAGGTCCCAGATACGCACCGTGCCGTCCCTGCTGCCGGTGACGGCGATGGGGGTGCCGTCGAGGTCGGTGCAC
>NZ_JBFBJY010000060.1:18847-54097 GCF_040702125.1 Kitasatospora sp. NPDC085895
GGCCGAGGGGCTGGCCGGTGCGCAGGTCCCAGATACGCACCGTGCCGTCCCTGCTGCCGGTGACGGCGATGGGGGTGCCGTCGAGGTCGGTGCACGCCACCGCGGACACGTTGCTGGTGGGGCCGGTGAGGGGTTCGCCTGTGCGCAGGTTCCAGACGTGCACCGTGCCGGCTGCGCTGCGGGTGACGGCGATGGGGGTGCCGTCGAGGTCGGTGCACGCCAGCGCGAGCACGGTGTCGGTGTGGCCGGTGAGGGGGTGGCCGAGGGGCTGGCCGGTGCGCAGGTCCCAGATACGCACCGTGCCGTCCCTGCCGCCGGTGACGGCGACGGGAGTGCCGTCGACATCGGTGCACGCCACCGCGGAAACCAGGTCGCTGTGGCCTGTAAGAGGTTCGCCGAGGGGCTGGCCGGTGCGCAGGTCCCAGATACGCACCGTGTGGTCCCTGCTGCCGGTGACGGCGACCGGGATGCCGTCGACATCGGTACACGCCACCCCGAGCACGAGCGCAGCATGACCGGTGAGCGTATCGCGCAGGGCAGGAGTGAAGGCGCCGCCGGTACTCCAGACCGGAAACCAGTGACCGGGCGGGATGCGGGCGGTGAGAGATTGCTGCAGGTCGTGTGCGCCGGCCCGGGCGGCATCGAGTGCGAGGACCTGTCGGCGCATTGTTGAGGGGACGGCCTGATGCAGGTTGAGGCTGGTGCGGTAGACGGCAGCGGTCAGGCGCGCGGTGTGATCGGTGGCGTGGCGCAGGTAGGGGGTGAGGCTGCGGGGGTCGGCGTGGACGAGGTAGTCGCTGTCGGCAAGGATCTGGTCCAGGAGTCCTGCTTCGGTGGCGTGTTCGGCAAGGTGCCCCAGCGTGTAGGGGTGGGCGCGGGACCAGTCACGGGTGGCGTCTGCCTGGTAGGGCACGCGATCGGTGAGGATGCGGGTGAAGGCGGCGTGAACTGCTTTGGGGTCGATGCCGTCGCGCAGGTAATCGGCCATTGCCTGGTGGTACAGCCGGTAGGCAGAGCGGCCGGCTTCCGTAGCTTCGACCACGTAAGACCCAGCCGTGCGGCGCAGCCACAGCAGGTCGTCATCGCTGTACTTGCATCCTGAAATCTCGGATGCAAGGGGTGCCCAGATGTCTTCCCAGGGCAGGCCCTGGCCATGGGCGAAGGCCAACGGGCGCAACAGATCCATGGCGCGTTGCGCGTTGGGGCCGAGGCGGCGGACGAGGTCCCGGGACATGGCGTCATGAGCGTGTCGAGGCAGGCTGGCACGCCATGCGGGGTCGTCCGGATTGAGAACGACGGTGTCGTCGGCTGCGAGAGTGCCAGCGGTGATGCGTGCGATCAGGAACGATGTGCCAGCAGCTTCGGCGACCGCCCGCCCGACCTTACGCAGAGCCCCTGGCTCTTCCCGGTAGGGAGACCGGTAGGGGGAATCGGGGTGTGCTTCGAGCAGGGTGCGCATGGCGTAGGCCGCCAGGGCCTGCGGATCCGCGTACCGGTCGTCGTCCAGGTTGACGACGCGTGCAGGCTCGCTCTTGGGGTCAATACCAAGGCGGGGTAGCAGGTAGGAACGGGTGCCCAGGAGTAGGCGGATACGGCCGCGGGCGTGCTCGATGAGCGGTCGTAGGACGGTGGTGCACAAGGTCTCGGGGGTGGCGGCCTCGTCCAGGGCATCGATCAGGACGGTCAGTGGGCGTGAGCGTGCTTGTTGGTCGAGTGCGTCCAGAAGTTGGCCCACGGTGTGGGCCTGCACGCGCGCGGCGGCGCCCAGTGCCCGAAGGACGTCGTCATCGGTGAGCCGCTGCGCGTAGATGGCAGTGCCGATCGCATCGACGTCGATCAGGTCGACGGGCAAGCCGAGGGCGTCGAGAGGGACGGTGCGGCGGCGCTCGGGGTGGGCGAGTGCGGCGATCAGACCGAGAACTGCGGTCTTGCCCGATCCAGGGGCGGCCGTGACCACCAGGCAGGCTGGTTGGTCGTCATCGGCAGGGGTATTCAGCCACTGGGCTACGGCATGCAGCGCCGCATGTCGGCCGCTGAACCACCAGCTCGGATCGGCGTTGCTGTGATAACCCATGGCACGAATCAGTAGGCGGCGGGTGAACTCGGTGTGCCGTCGTTGGTCCTCTTCTTCGAAGGCGGCGGCCTGCTGCAAGGCGAGATCGACCTCAGTCAGCCGTGGGTCATGGCGGGGATTGGGGAGGAACACGGGTGGCACTCCCTTCAGCCCCAGCAGGTTCAGGTTGATGTCCTGGTACTCAGGCTTTTCGGGAGAGTCGTTGATGTGTTGCACGATCGCGTCGAGAGGCAGGGTTTCGGGGCTGTGGCCAGCCACCGGGAGGCTGTTGATCGCGGCATCCAGCAGCTGCGGGAACAAGCCCGCCTGGGCCTGCTGGTGTGGCTGGGCGGAAGAGACGAGCACCAGACCGGACCCGGACGTCGTCTTCCACTCCGAGCCCAGACGGGCGAGGGCCGTTGCCGCCAACTGGTTGCCGCCCTGTTCTGCATAACAGGCGTCGAGCAGCAGAAGGACCCGCCGGATTCGGGTGTTGTGCAGCATCGCCCTCGTCAGGTTCGCCGTTGGCAGCGCAGTGTAGGCCAGATCGTCCGGATCGCTCTCGGTGGTGAGCAGGACATGCTCCACACCGTCGTCGAGGATCTCACCATGGCAGGACAGATAGACGGTCAGCAGGTCGTCCTCGCGGCGCTGCGGTGAGATGCAGAAGTCGTGCAGCGCATCCAGCAGTTGGTGGCGGGTGGGATTCATCCCGACCGCACTGTGGAGCTCGTACCCGAGCTGCTCCGTGAAGATCTCGGCGATCTGCTCGCGGGCCTCCCGCAGCCCAGGCCGGTCCCAGTCCGGATTCTTGGGGTAGTCGGCCACGGCGGCGGAGATCAGGAACCGGCGGGGCTCCTGCGTCATGCTTGCAGTCCCGATAGCGGTCATGTCAGACCTTCCGCGACGGCCTGGCCGCACAGTTCGTCGGTCAGGTAGGCGGTGGCGTCGTGCGCGGTGGCGCCGTTGTGCACTACTCCTGAGCGCAGACGCTGGCCGAACAGGGGACGCAGGTCCTTGACCAGAGCCACCACGTCGCCGGCATCCGCGAGGTTGGTCCAGGCGAGACTTCCGTTCCCCGGCCACGCTCCCAGAAGGTTCTGCTCCGACCGTGTGGGGGCCGGGCGGAGCCGGTCGAACACCAGGTGGCGGATCCCGAGGGGCGAACCGATGGTGACCAGGGCCCGGACGGTGTGGCCGGGCATGGCACACAGGGCCTCGTAGGCCACCACCGACCCGAGTGAGTGGGCCACCACGACCCGAGTTTCCGAGCCGATCGCGTTGACCACTCGGCCGCGCACCTGCTCGCGGAGCCCGTCGTCGACCAAATAGCGGCGGACCTGCTTCAGGTCCGAGATCAACGCTCGAAGGGCCAGGCCGGCGAAGAACTTCGACCCGGATAGCGCCCGCAGCGCGGCCTGCACGCTGCTCGGCGTCGAGACCAGGGTGTCTCTGGCGGTCGGCGGTGCTACGGACGGGTCTGCCTCGGCGGCTGCCCGCCACCATGCGAAGAGCAGTTCCTGCTCGAAGCCGTCCTCGACGTCCGACGGCGTGTACGGCGGGTCCCCGACGGCGAGCATCTGGCCGGCCGGACGGAAGAGATCTCCGTAGAACCCCATCCCTACATCCGCTTCCGCCACCAGACCTGCCTTGCCAGCGCGGATCAGTCCGTCGCTGAGCGGCGGCCACCAGGCCGTCCGCAGACTGTTCTCCCCGCGCACCTGCTGGCCGATGCCGTGCACACACACCACCCGGGCGCCGGGCCCGGCTTCACCACCCACTGGCGGTCGCGCGGCTTGTAAGTCGTTTCCTGCGCGCCCCATACCTCCAGTACCCCCCTCCTGCAGCGGAAGTGCAACAGCGCGGGTTGGCTGGCCGCGGGAGCCTCCACGCGGTCGCGCGGGAGAACGAGTTGCTGACCCGTTGCCAGGGGGCGCCAGCGCGGAAGTGGCTCGAAAAATGTGACTACTTCCCGGGGGATAGCGAAACTATCCCCCGGGGAGTAGCTTGGTGGGGTCGGAGGCCATCCGATCCCACCGCCCCGCGCGCGCCGGCGTTGCGACCGCCGTGTGCCCGCGCCGGGCCACCCAGGAGGTTACCCGTGAGCACCCCTGTGAAGGTCGACGTCCGCTACGTCACCCGCTCCGCCGAGCTCCACCGCCGCTACCACGGCCAGTCCCAGGCCCAGCCCGTCTACGTCGAGCTGGGCCTGGGGGACGGCGTCCTGCTCGCCTCCTACGACGCCGAGGTCGGAGGCGGCCGCCCGGCGGAGGTGCACCACGGCATCGACTGGCGCTGGACGATCCCGATCCTTCAGGCCGAGGCGGCGAACGAACTGCTGGACGAGCTGGCGCCGCTGGCGCAGCAGGTCCTGGACGGCTCCGAGGTCGTCTGGGACGGCCACAACCGGGTCGGCCGGATCCTGACCGACGAGGCACAGGCCGCCTTCGACGCGATCGGCGAGCGGTGCGCGGCCCTCACGGACGAGGACGAGGGCGTGCTGCCGGTGTGGGACATGGACAGCATCGGCGACGCCTGGACCGCGGACGAGGCCGGCATCACCGCCGAGACGACCGATGCGGAACTGGAGGAGATCGAGGCCCGGCTGCTGCAGGAGTTCCGCGAGGGTCAGGACCAGCCGCACGCCGTGATCGAGGGCCTGACGGAGCACCTGCGCCAGCTGCGCGACGACCTGGCCGCCGAACAGGACTGACCCCGCCCCTCGCGCCCGGTGCCCCGCCCGGCTTGTCCGGCCGGCGGGGCACCACCCCCGCCCCCGTCTGTCGATCCCGCAGCACCACCTGGAGAGCACCATGCCGCCCCGGTCCGAGACCCCCGAGTGGCTCACCGCCGTGCACGAGGCCGACGTCGCCGCCGACTATCTGCGCGACCAGGCCGAACAGAACGCCGACCTGCGCGCCCACGCGATCTGGCGCGGCGTCCAGGAGGCCGGGCGCAACGGCCGGCCGGCCGTCGCCGACCTGCTCGGGGTGCGGGTCGGTGCCGTCGACAAGGCGATCGCCCGCGCCAAGGGCAACCCGCTGCACAGCCACCTGCCGGGCAACCTGCTGGAGCGGCTGCTGGACCTGGAACTGGCCGAAGTGCCCCCGCTGACCACACCGCAGTGGCAGGCCATCGCCCACCTGGTGCGCGCCACCGTCGTGGACGTCACCTGGCTCCACGACCCCGCCGGCCTGCTCGCCGACGAGATCCAGGACGCGGGCCGGGCCGGCGACCTCGACGGCATCGACACCGAAGCGCTCGCGGCCGCCGTCCGCACCTGGCGCCGCACCCAGACGGTCGCCGTCCTCGAAGCGATCCGCCAGGACGCCACCGACTCCCTGCCCACCACGGACCGGCCGTGACCGACACCACCGACACCACCGCCGACACGACCGACCCGACCGGCACCGCCGACCCGGCTGCGGGCGTCCCGACGGCCTGCCCGCTCCCGCAGCCCCGTCGGGATCCGGCGCCGCTGCGCCCCTACCAGCGCGAGGCCGTGACCGCGATCGTCCGCGGCCTGGCCGCCGGCGGGCCGGGGCAGTGGCACGCCTGCTGCGGCTCCGGCAAGACCCTGGTCGCCCAGCGCGCCGCCGAACAGTTCCTCGGCCCGGCCGGGACCGTCGCGGTGCTCGCCCCCTCGCTGTCCCTGGTCGCCCAGACCCTCGCCTCCTGGCAGCACCACACCCGCACCGGGCCGATTCGGGTGCTCGCGGTGTGCAGCGACGACACTGTCGCCGACGCCGCCACCCACCTGGCCGACCTGACCTGCCCGGTCACCACCGACCCCGCCCAGATCGCCGCCTGGCTGCACACCCCCACCGCCACCGGACTGCGCCTGATCGTCGGCACCTACGCCTCCGCCGACCGGCTCGCCGAAGCCGTCCGCGCCACCACCCCGCTGGACCTGCTCGTCCTGGACGAGGCGCACCACCTCACCGGCCGCGCCGACCAGACGACCCGCCGCTGCGTGGACCGCACCCACCTGCCCGCCCGCCGGTCCCTGTACCTGACCGCCACGCCGCGCCTGGAGAACCTGCAGGACACCGCGCCGCTGCTGTCCATGTCCGACACCACGGTGTTCGGCCCGGTGCTGCACAGCTACCCGGCCGCCCGCGGCATCGCCGAGGGCTACCTGGAGGACTACCGCATCGCGGTCATCGGCATCCCCGACCGCGACGCCCGCGCCCTGCTCACCGACCCGGCCGCCGAATACATCGACCGGCCCGGCGCCCCCGCCCTGCAGACCGTCGTCGCCCAGGCCGCCCTCATCAAGGCCCGCGAGCGCTACGGGCTGCGCCGCGCCCTGACCTTCCACCACCGGGTGGACGCCGCGGCCGAGTTCGCCCGCACCCTGCCCGCCACCGTGGCCCGGCTCGGCCAGGACCCCGAAGCGCTGGACGCCGGGCACGTCCACGGCGAGATGCCCCACCAGCAGCGGCACCGGATCCTCACCCGTCTCGCCGCGGTTCCCGACGGCCGGTGGGCGGCCGTGGCCTCCGCGCGCTGCCTGGCCGAGGGTGTGGACGTGCCCGCCGTCGATGCGGTGCTGTTCGCCCATCCCAAGCGCTCCGCCGTCGACATCGTCCAGGCCGTCGGCCGCGCCCTGCGCCGCCACCCCGACACCGACGGCCCGTCCACCATCATCGTCCCGCTCGTCGTCCCCGACACCGACGGCGAGATCGGCGACCTGGACGCCGGCGCCTACCAGACGCTGTGGCAGGTCATCCGCGCCCTACGCGCCCACGACGAGCCGCTCGGCGTCGCCCTGGACCGCCAGCGCTCCCACGCCTCCACGTCCAACCCCCGCCTGCCCGGCAAGATCAGCATCGTGCTGCCCGAGGGCACCTCGCAGCACGTCATCGACCAGCTCACCGTGCTGACCGTCCGTCAGACCACCTCCCCCTGGTGGGAGCAGCACGCCCGGGCCGCCGCCTGGCACGCCGAGCACGGCCACCTCGACATCCCGCTGCGGCACGCCAGCGCCGACGGCGCCCAGCTCGGGCAGTGGCTGGTCCAACAACGCCGGTTCTACCGGAAGGGCTGGCTGCCCGCCGACCGGATCACCGCACTCGAGGCCCTGGGCGTTGTGTGGGACCCGGCCGACGCCCGCTGGCAGCAGCTGCTCACCGCCTACCGCACCTGGCGCCAGCAGCACGGGCACCTCGACATCCCGCAGCACACCACCGCCCCCGGGCCCGACGGCACAGTGCTGCAGCTCGGCGGCTGGATCATCAAGCAGCGCGCCGCCCACCGGCAGGGTGCCCTCGCCCCCGAGCGGGTCGCCGCGCTAGAGGAGGCCGGGATCGCCTGGGACCCCTACGAGGCGGCCTGGCAGCGCAACGTCCAAGCCTGGCTCGACCACCGCGCCGCCCACGACGGCGCCGACGTCCCCCAAAGGCACGTCACCGCCGACGGCCTGCGCCTGGGCGCTTGGGTCAGCCAGATGCGCGCCAAACGCGCCAACGGCAAGCTCCCCGCGCACCGCGCCGCCGAACTCGACGCCCTCGGCTTCCCCTGGAAGGGCACCCCCCGCTGGGAGCCGTTCCTCGCCGCCGCCCGCACCTACCACCAGCAGCACGGCCACCTCAACCCACCGCCCGGCACCACCGTGAACGGCCTCGACCTCACCACCTGGCTCACCCGCCAGCGCGCCACCCACCAGGCCGGCACCCTCCACCCCGACCTCGCCGCCCAGCTCGACGCCCTCGGCATCGACTGGACCCCACCCGAGCCGGCCGATCCGTTCACCACCGGCCTCGCCGCCGCCCGCACCTACCGGGCCCAGCATGGCCACCTGCGCCCGCCCCACAACACCGTCCATGACGGGGTCCAGCTGTCCGCCTGGCTGATCCGCCAACGCAAGCACCACCGCGCTGGCACCCTCACCCCCGAGCGCACCGCCCAGCTCGACGCCCTCGGCATGGTCTGGGACCCCGACGCCGACGACTGGCAGCGCCTCCTGGCCGCCGTCCGCGCCTTCCACACCTGCCACGGCCACCTGCGCCCGCCCACCGGCACCGTCGTCGACGGCGTCCAGCTCTCCAACGCCCTGATCCGGGCCCGGAAACGGTGGCGGCTCGGACGCCTCGGCCCGCAGCAGATCCGCGACCTCGATGCCCTCGGCATGCAGTGGGAAGTCCCCAAGGGACGAGTCCGCCCGGCGCCCGGCACGCCGTAGAAGCAGCGACCCGTGCAACGTCCCAGCCCGGTACGACCTATCGGGCCCGGACGTTGCCGTTCACGCGCTGGTGCGGCGGGTGGCCCGCTTGGCCGGCGTCGTCTTCTTCGCGGTCGCGGGCGTGGTCTTCTTGGCGGCCGCCGTTGTCTTCTTGACCGCGGAGGTGGCCTTCCTGGCGGTGGCCTTCTTCACGGGCATGGAGGCGGTCGGGGCCTCGGTGGCGGTGCGCTTCGCCGCGGTCCGCTTCCGGCCGGGCGCGGCTGCGGCGCTCTTCCCGGCGGTGAGCGAGCCCTTGGGGGCCTTGGCGGTGGCCGGGCCGGACTTCGGCAGCTTCTTGGCGCCGGAGACCAGGTCCTTGAAGCCCTGGCCCGGCCGGAAGCGCGCCACGCTGGTCTTCTTGACCCGCACGCGCTCGCCGGTCTGCGGGTTGCGGGCCATGCGGCCGGCCCGCTCCACCTTCTCCAGCGTGCCGAAGCCGGTGACCTGTACCCGCTCCCCGGCTACCACGGCACGGACCATGGCGTCGAGGACCGCGTCCACGGCGTCCTCCGCGGCGGCGCGGCTGCCGAGCTGCCCGGCCACCGCCTCGACCAGCTGTCCCTTGTTCATGACGACGACTCCACAACCGCATCGGGAACGGTTTGTCCTATTTCATCCTCAACATAGGGGTCACCCGGGACCGCCGCCTGCGCAGCAGGGCCGCGCAGGCGGCATCAACCTCCGGTTGTCGCAGGGCCGCTCTCCGTACGACAGCACGCGGCCGCCCGTTCGGGTCGCCCGCCGCGGGAGGTTGTGCAGGCCGACTTCTGCCAACGTCCCTGCCGCGGCGGGTAGTCCTGCCGGGCAGGGGCCGGCCGTCAGTGCGGACCGGCATGATGGTCACTGCCGTCGACGACAGACAGGAGTGCGCCGTGAGCAGGTCGCCAAAACGGCACACCGCCACCGAGGTCACTGTCGTGGTTGACCCGGCCGTCCCCGCCCGTGACCGGGCCGGCATCGCGGAGATCCTGCGCGCCTTGCCCCGCCGTGCCGCGGACGACCTGCAGGTCTCCAGTGCCCTCGCCCCCGATCTGCTCGGCAGGGCGGCCGCCACCGCGGGCGCCGGCGGCGCCCTCGCCGCTGTGGCTACCTGGGCCCAGAGCGGCATCCACACCCCACGCCCCGGCTCCCTGACCGAACTCCTCCTCACCGGCTGCGACTGGGCCGCCTTGCTCGGCCTGCTCGCCCTGGCCGGCGGCGGCATCCTCACCACCGTCCTCGGCACACTCCGCCTCACCGAGACCCGCCAACTGCACCGCCTGCTGCGCACCGCCCGCACCCGCGCGGTGCGCACCGACGCACTGACCGGGCCCGCCGCCGACCTCCTCGTCCGCGCCCAGAGCGCCGTCGCCGCGATTCGTGCCTCGCGCCTGCACGACGCCGACCTCGCGGGGCTGCGCGGCCGCACCGAGGAGCACCTGCCGGTCGAGCTGTGGGAGATCGCCCAGACCCTCCAGCAGTACAGTCTGCTGGCCGGCACGGAGGTCGACGGCGGAGACGATGCGGCGGCCGGGCTGCGGGCCGCCGAGCGCAAGGTCCTCGCCGCCGCCGAGCGCCGCATCGAGGCGCTGGAGCTGTACGCGGCGAGCGCCACCGAGGCCGACCGCCGCCTGGAGGAGCTCGCCGCTGTCGAGCGGCTCGAAGCCCGCGGCGAGCAGGTCCTCGACCTCCTCGCCCGCACCGCCGCCGCCGACGTCGCCGCAGCCGACACCCGCACCCTGGCCGAGCAGACCGCGGCCGCCGCCCAGGCCCTGACGCAGGCCATCGGCGAGGCCAAGGACGCCGCCATCGTCGTCCTGCCCGAACCCGACACAGCAGCCTGACCACAAGCCGCCGAACGGGCATGTCGCAGCTGCGGCGTAGGTTCGGCGCATGGACGTCGAATCGCTGCAGGTCGAAGAGCTCGTGGACCTCGCGGTCGATGAGACCGTCCGCACCGGGGAGGGTGCCGCGGGCCGGCTGCTCGTCGCCGAGCTGGAACGCCGGGGTGGCGACGCGGTGTGGGAGGGCGCGCTGTTTCTGTTCGGCGTCCTGGCCACCCGGCCGGTGTACGGCCTGCCGGAGCGGGCCGGGGTGGAGCGGCTGCGGCAGGTGGCCCGCGGGACGCCGGACCTGCTGACCGCCCTGGTGCTGGAGTGCCTCGCCGAGCACCGCGATGCGGGCGCGGCCGCGGCGCACGCACTGTGGCAGCTCGCGCCCGCCGGGCTGCAGCGGGCCGCGCTGCTGCAGCTGCTCATCTCGGCGTGTGCCGCGGTCGGCTCCGACCACGGCACCCTCACGCCGGCGCAGACCGTGGCCCTGGTCAAGCAGCTCATCGTGGCCGGTGCGCCCGATTGACCGGGCGTACCCGCCGGCCGGACCGATAGCAGGGCGGTGACTCGGCCGGCCGCAGGGTGAGCGGTAGGTGGATACGTGAGTGCCCGGCCGCATCGCGGCCGGGCACTCACACGCTTCGGGGCCGTCAGGCGTTGGCGGCCAGCGCGACCGCCCGGGCACCGGCGGCATCGGCCCGCTGGACGGCCTTGGCAAGCGGCGCCGACATGGTGCCGGGCTTCCACGTGCCGGCCTGCAGCTCCCGCTGCCAAACGGTGCCGGCCTCTTCGAGGCGCTCGGCGTACTCCTCGACAGCGACGATCATCGCCCAGCCGTTGCCCTGCGGCTCGCCCGCGGCCAGGCGCCGGGCCATCGACCAGACCCCGGCGGCGAGCGCGGCCCGGTTCGGCACCTCGACCGCGGTCACGAACCGGGCCGCGGCCAGTGCCGAGTTCACCGCGTCCTGGGCCCGCACGACCATCTCCAGGTCCTTGCCGTCGAGGTCCTCACCCCGCAGCAGGTACCGGCCCTGCGCGGCGGCGAGGTCCTCGGCGACCGCCCGCTTCCCGCCGGGCACCAGCACCAGACGCCACGCGATCGCGCCGACCAGCAGGGCGATGACGACGTAGACCCACACCGCCACCGCCACGAACGTGCCCATGGAGACCGGCGCGGTGCCCTGGGCCTTCTGAACGCCGGTCATGATCAGGAACGACAGCGGGGAGATGACGACCGCTGCGCCGTAGAACAGGCCGGCGCCCTTCAGCACGCCCGGGGCGGTGGCCAGGTCGTAGGCGGCCCTCCGGGGCAGCGTGGTTCCCGGCTGGCGCAGAACCTGCGGGCACTGGCGGGCCAGCCGGTGCACCGTCTTCTGCACCGACTCCGCCAGGCCCGGGTCCACCACGGCGGCGGCCGGGGCCTGCCGGCCCGAACGGCTCTCCAACGACATCTGCGGCCTCGCCTCTCCCACGAAGGACTCCACAAGCCGGAGCAGCCGGCCACCGACAATATGCCGCACGCCGCCGACACCCCGCGACGGCCCGGCACCCCGCCCACGACGGGCCGCGGCAGTCCGGCCCGGCCCGAGACGGGACCGGGCCGCCGCCGCGTGCTACTCGCGGTCGCCGGGGAGCTGTTCGGTCACCAGCCGCCACAGCTCGCCCGCCACCCACGACCCGGCACCGGACAACAGCCGCCCAACCACCAGACCACCCCACCCCGACGGGTCCCGCCACGCCGGAACCACCCGGCCGGCGCCCGCAGCCCCGGCCGGCTGTACCCGCCGCTCGCCACCGTCCTCTGGCTGGCCCGTCGCCTCGCCGGCGCCGTGCGGCTTCTTCTCGGCCTCGTCCACGCTGCTCTCTCCATTCGCTCGATGCGGGTGGTGGACGTCGGATCCGCTCGGGACGGCAGCGGGCGATGAGCCCTCTGGCTGGTCCTCAGCGGTCCGACAGGCCGGGACAGTAGGAAGTTCACAGCGCCGATCAACCCCGCTGCGGACACCGATTTCGCAACCCGCCGAGTACGGGTGCAGGGACAAGGAACCGCACGCGTATACACCACCCAGCGGGCGAATCAACCCCCGCGTGACCAGCACCGATCCCTATCCGAGCGGCACCGGCCGGACCGCTCGTCGCACTATTGCCGACCCGCCGCGCAGCCCCGGGCCCGCGCCGTAGGCTCCCGCTCGTGCCCTCCCTCGCCGCGGACCCCCGCCACGCCCGCCTGGTCGCCGTCCTGCCGCCGCTGCTCACCCGCTCCTGCCCGCCGCAGGCCGGCGGCTACGGCGGAGCGTGGGAGGTCCGCCTGACCCGCGCCGAGACGGAAGACCTCGGCGGGCTTGCCCTGCTGCGCTCGGCGATGCTGGCTGCTGCCGGCTCGCTCGGCTGGCGGCCCGAGACGTACGGCGCCCCGACGTTGTACGGGGCCGTTGCGGGGATCGTCGACCGTCGCCCGGTGCCGCAGGAGTTCGCCGGTGCGGTCGACCGTTACCGCGAGGAGCGGATGCGGGCCGCGGTCGAGACGGCCGAGCGGAACCGGGCCGACGGCCGGCATCGGGCGGTGCGCGGGTCGGTGTTCGTGACCACCCAGGAGTTCCGGGCCGCCCTCGCCGACTGGTAGCCGCCCGGGACCCCTTTCGGTCCCGCACCGACTCTACGATCGCCCGGCCGCGAGGTTGGCCAGGATGTTCGCTGAGCCGACGGGCGGTCATACTGCGAGACGTGAATGATGATCGCCGCCCTCTCGGTATGCCGGAGTTCTCCGCACCCGCCACCGACCAGCCGGTCACCGTCGACCGGCGGCCTCTGCCGCAGGTGGACCCGGCCCTGTTCCTGCCACCGTCCTCCACCGGGCAACCCACTGAGACGCCCGCTCGCCGCCCTCTCGCGGACGGCGGCCTAACGTTCTCCAGCACCGTCTGAGCGAAGCCGGCGAGGGCAGGCTACGACCACGGCAAGTGGACCTTCGGTCCGTCCAACGTGGCGGCGCCGCGGCCCAGCAACCTGGATGCACCGAGCCCTGGTCCAGGACCTCGACAACCAACGGGTCATGCTCAACAGCCGGCCAGAAGCCACCGCAGCGCAAGCCACCTACCGGGCGTGGGGCTACCGGTGCGTCGGCGCGGCGATCCCGTGGGATGGGGGCTGCGCCCCACGACCTGCTTGTCCGTGACCTGCCAAACCTCCCGGCAGGTCACGTGTGATGCCGGATTGGCATGTAGACGCATTCCCCGGGCGGGTAACGGAGTGATAGGACTACGGAGCGCTGATCTTGCGCTACTGCGGGACATGGAGGGACATGGCTGAGGCCGCCGGGGTGAGCGACGAGGTGCAGCGCCCGATTTTTGAGGGGATTCCGGAGCCGAAGTCGCCGGACACGGTCGTCCTTGCTCCTCCTATGCAGAGCGCGCCGCTGCCGACGCCGGAGCAGATGCTTCGCTACGACTACTCCGCGGACGACTGGGAGGACTTCACGGTCGAATGGGTGCGAGCGCTCGGTCAGCCCTACGTTCGGGTCCAGCGGATGGGCGGAGCGGGAGACAAGGGAGCGGACATCGCCGCTTGCTTGACGCTGCGGGGCACGAAAGGCGAGTGGCACTGCTACCAGTGCAAGCACTATCTGGCTCCGCTCGTACCTTCGGACGCTTGGCCCGAGATCGTCAAGATCTTCGTAGCAAAGGTCCGAGGGGACTACGAGCTGCCCACGCGATACGTGTTCGTGGCACCGAAGATCGGAACGACACTCAAACGGCTGCTTCTCGATCCAGAGGAGATGCAGACCGAGTTCTTCGAGGCATGGAACAAGGACAAGTCGACTCTTGGCACCAACCTGGAACCGGCGGAGCGGTCGGCGGTCGAGGCGCTTGCACGGTCGACCCACTTTTCCATGTTCCAGCCAGCAGACATGGAATGGATCGTGAAGGTGCACAGCACCACACCCCACCACGTGCGCCGGTTCCCGCAGCAACTGCCGCCCCGACCCGCTGTTGAGCTACCGCCGACTGAACAGGGCGCTCAGGAAGCAGTCTTCGTTCGAAAACTCCTGGACGTCTACAACGAGAAGCACGGCCTTGCCCTGCAGACACTCCAGGAAGCCCGGGATCACCAGAAGACCAAGGAACACCTGATCCTTCAGCGGGAGGCCTTCTACAGCGCCGAGTCGCTGCGCGTGTTCGCTCGCGAGAGCGTGCCACCTGCCACCTACAAGGCGATCGAAAACGATCTCTATCATGCCCTTTACGACGTGGCAGACGGCTCGTACGACAACGGGTACGAGCGGCTGCGTCATGTACTGATCGCCGCATCAGGCCACCAGCCCAACCCAGCGAACATCCTGGCCCCGGTCGTGACCGGCCTCGATAAGAAGGGCCTGTGCCACCACCTCGCCAACGACGATCGCCTCACTTGGTGCAAGGGGGAGGAGCGATGATGAACCCCCTCAATGGTCCTGTCGAAGTCGGCGTCCGAGCGCTCGTTCTCCTGACTGAGGCCTTCCCCCGCCGCCTGGATGTGGCCGAGCTCGTCTACCTCGACCACGCCTTGCTGCACAGTGGAGACTTCGCAGGGGGCCCGGACAGTCTCCAACCGGACCTGCCCGCAGGACCAGGGGAGCTCGGCCTGCGTCGCTCCCTCGTTGAACAGGGACTGGTTGTACTTTTGCGGGCCGGTCTGGCGGACATGACCACCGACGAGGCTGGCTTTCTCTATGGCGCGACGGAGGAAGCTGCCAGCTTCCTGGACACGCTCAAGGCCGGCTACGTCGGCGCGCTCAAGAACCGTGCCGCTTGGCTGGCCGAGCACTATCTCCACGACGGCGTAGATGTCCGGGAAGACATGAAGCAGATCACCCGGCGTTGGGCCGACCAACTGCGTGCCGAAGCCACCGGCCACAGAAGGGACGAAGACCAGTGAGCGCCCTGACTCTGATGCACCTCACCTCGGTAGGCCCGGACAAGCCGCCAGCGAGCGTCGAGTTCGGCCCCCATCTGACCGTCGTCTACGGGGCATCCGAGACCGGTAAGTCCTACATCGTCGAAGCCATCGACTACATGCTGGGCGCCACCAAGCTCAAGACGATCAGCCAGGCCGACGGCTACACCCACATGCTGCTCGGTCTCCATACCGCCGATGGGGAGATCTTCACCCTGTGCCGGGAAATGGGAGGCACCAAGGTTGATGTCTTCGAGGACGACCTGCGGAGTCTTCCAGCCGTGGCACCGAACAAGACGCTCAACCTCAAGCATGATCCCAAGGCAGAGAACAACCTGTCCCGCTACCTGCTGAAGATCGTCGGAGTCGACGGCCGGCGTGTCTTGAAGAACGCTCGCCGCGTCCTGCGCACGCTCAGCTTCCGGGATCTTGCCCACCTCTGCGTCATCACCGATACGCCGATGGCGGACGAGCGGTCCCCGGTCCTCGCTTCCCGCCAGACGATCAAGGAGACGGAGGACAAGTCCGTCTTCAAGCTCCTTCTGACCGGCGAGGATGAGCCCGAGGGCCCGACGGGCGCGAGCAACGTTGAGAAGAAGGTCGGCAAGGGAAAGATCGAACTTCTCGACCAGCTCATTACCCAGGCGCAGAGCCGCCTGGAGATCGCAAGTAGCGAATCCGAACTGCATGACCAGCTGCGGCGGCTTGAAGAGAGCTTGGTGAACGCATCGGCAGCGGCCAGGGATCTGGTCGCCGATCGTTCCGCCCTGATCGAGCAGGAACGGCAACTGCAGGTGCGGACCACTATGAACCGCGAACGGAGTGGGGAACTCAGCACACTCCTCGGCCGCTTCGGGCTCCTTCGCCAGCAGTACGAGTCCGACCTCGACCGCCTGCGGATGGTCGCCGAAGCAGGAAGTCTTCTCGGCTACTTCTTCCGGGAAGGCCCGTGCATCTTCTGCGGAGCAGCCCCCGAGCAGCAGCAGCCCGACCATCAGACGGCCGAGACGGAGCAGCTCCAGGCCGCCGTTGCCGCCGAGATCCGCAAGACAACCGAACTCCATGCCGACCTGCTCACCACTATGGATGACCTCGAAGAGCAGCTGCGACTGTTGGAGGGTGACCATGCCTCGCTGATTGCCGGCAGCAGCGCGCTCACCTGCGAGCTTGCCGCCCTTGATGAGCGCCTCGCACCCCTGACCGAGGACACCAAAGCGATCCTGTCTACCCAGAGCAAGGTCCAGGCTGATCTCGCCATCCACGCCCAGGTTCAACAGTTCGAAGAGCTGCGAGCCAGCCTGTCGAGCATGCCGGCCGTTCCCGAACCCGCCCGCCCGGATGGAATTCCCGCCTCGAACCTCGCCGACTTCGAGCGCACGATGCACGAGATCCTGGCCTCGTGGCAGCTCCCTGGCGCCAACCATGTCACCTACGACCAGAGGACCGCCGAGATCTCGGTGGACGGTAGCCCTCGCGGCAGCCGCGGCAGAGGCATGCGATCGGTCATCCACGCGGCATTCACCTTGGCCCTCGCGCGCTACACAGCGGAACGCGACCTCCCTCACCCAGGTTTCGTCGTCTTGGACTCACCGCTGCTTGCATACCGTGAGCCCGATGAGGACTTCGTGATGCCCCGTAACGTGGTCGGCCACTTCTTCCAGTCGCTCCACGACGAGCTCAAGGTGCAGATCATCGTGGCCGAGAACGTCAACCCACCCCAGGACCTGGGTGAGCAGGCGACGCTGCACCCGTTCAGGACGGCGGCGGCGGAGCGAGTGGGGTTCTACCCCGCATCAGCTCCACTCGGCTGATTGGGCAGGTGCTGTCGAGGTCAGCATGAGGGGTCGGGAAGTGACGCTGTCAGCGCTAGTAGCACTCGGGCAGAGGCCCTGTCCGGGCCGCACACTGCGGCCCGGATGAAGTCGGTAGTCATAGGAAGGAAAGCAGTGAGCGCCCTAACCCTGGTGCATCTCACCTCGGTAGGCCCGGGTAAGCCGCCAGCGAGCGTGGAATTCGGACCCCGTCTAACGATCATTTACGGGGCGTCGGCAACTGGTAAATCGTATATCGTTGAAGCCATCGACTACATGCTTGGCGGGCCTCGCCTCAGATCGATCCCCGAATCGAACGGGTACACTCACATACTTCTGGGGTTGCGCACTACTGCTGGCGATGTTCTGACCCTCGCCCGAGGAATGGAAAGCAATAGGGTCGATGTATTTGAGGCGGATGTGCGGGACTTTCCCGCGCCTGTCCCGAATAGGCGACTGCACGCCGGGCACAGTCCAGATGCGGACAACAATCTGTCCCGCTATCTACTGAAGATTCTTGGGGCGGATGGTCGGAGCCTTCTGAAAAATGCCAGGCGCGGGCAGTTGCGCACCCTCAGCTTTAGGGATCTGGCGCGTTTGTGTCTGGTGGGTGAGGTGAAGATGTCTGACCCGCGTTCTCCGGTTCTAGCCTCTGGACAGGCGGCGAACGGGGCGGCAGAGAAGTCTGTTTTCAAGCTTCTCCTGACTGGGGAAGACGAGCCAGAGCCTTTTCTTGGTCCCAGCGATGTAGAGAAGAAGATTGGGACTGGGAGGGCCGATCTCCTCGACGATCTCATCGCCGATGCCCAAAGCAGGCTGACCATCCCTGTCAGCGAATCCGTCCTTAAGGATCAGCTAGCCCAGGTGGAGGAGTCTCTGGCCGCTGAGGCAGCAGCCAATGAGGAGCTGGTTGCGCGGCGCTTCACGCTCGTTGAGCGCGAGCGAATCGTATCCTCGCAAATTGTTGGGAAACGCGAGCGTGCAGGTGAGCTTGAGGTTCTTCTTGCCCGTTTCAACCTCCTCAATCGGCAGTATGAGTCCGATCTTGGACGCCTTCAGATGGTTGCTGAAGCGGGAAGTCTCCTGAACTACTTCTCGGAAAATGGACCGTGTGTATTCTGCGGGGCGGCGCCCAGTCATCAGAGTGCCGAGCGCCAGGTAGGTGGCGTGCAGAAGGTTCAAGTTGCCGCTGGGGAGGAAATCCGCAAGACGGCCGGACTTCGCGATGATCTGAGCCTCACAATAGAAGACCTTGCTGAGCAGCTGCAATTCTTGGAGCGTGAGTGCGCGGAACTAGTGGTAGGAGCTGAGCGAATCAGGGATGAAGTAGGCCGTATCAACAGGCGGCTTGCGCCGCTAAATGATGGCATCAATGAATTGCTTGCATCCCGAACTCGAATTCAGGACGACCTGGCCTTGCATGTTCAGATCCGGCGCCTTGAGAGCGCAAAGAAGTCCCGATCGAACGGAATCCCGGCAGCTGATATTGCTAGTTTTGAAGCTGCCGTGGATGAGATTTTGATGCGATGGGGCATTCTCGGGCATGGCCACGTATCCTACAATCAGAAGACTGCTGACATGTCGGTAGGGAACTTGCCTAGGAATATGCTCGGGCGTGGGATGCGTTCGATCACCCATGCAGCTTTCACAGTAGCGCTTGCCCGCTATGCGGCGATCCGAAGCCACCTGCATCCCGGCTTCATCGTACTGGACTCCCCACTCGTGTTTGGGGCGGCCGCCGCGATTGAATCCGACGTGGTGGCTAACTTTTATCAATCGCTACTCGAAGACCCTCGTGTCCAGGTCATCGTTATTGATAACCTTGACCCCCCTGGAGACCTTAGGGGGCAAGCTACGTTGCACCCGTTCCACTCCGGAGCGAACAGGGCGGGCTTCTATGCCATCTAAACGACCGCCAGCTGACTATCTGATCGTTTCAGAATGAGTCAGCCGCGGGTCTTGCGCTCGAAGATCTTGGTCGACAGGGTGTTCGAGCGTATGTGCTGATCTTGTTCCGGATTGTCTATGGGAGCGGGTGGCTCCGCTGCCGTCGCCCGCTCCCAAGCGGCGCCACCGCCACCCCGGGCGACCTCGGCTTCGCCCTCACCAACCGGTAGCGCGAGACGGTCAGCGATGAACTGTTCGTCCGGGACGAGATCCGTACGATCCTCACCGAGGCCGTACCAGTGCGGAAAGCCGTCGTGCAGCCCGGGCAGTCGGTGCTCCTGGTCCTGAACCTGACCGCCCGGCCGGACGTCGAAGACCTCATGCGCGTCATGGCCGCCGACAACCCGGCCGACGGCGCGGACACGGTGACCCGCTGGCGTGTGATGGCCGCCGCCGACACGGTGGCGCGGCTGGAAGTGGCCTGGTTGGAGCCCGTCTACACCGAACTCGCCGTGGTCCTGGATGCCGACGACCACCGCGAGGCGCTGACCGCGGCCGTCGCCGACGGCCGCATCGCCCTGACCGCCACCGACCCGGCCGGCAGCCTCGACGCCGAGTTCCCGCTCGTGGCGGTCTCCACCGACGGCGCCAGCCTGACCAGCCTCACGCAGCAGGCTGCCCTGTCCTGCCGACGCTGATCAGGCCGGCGGCCAGGGGTTACTCGGGCAGCACGGTGTGGGTGAGCACGGCGCGGTGCTGGATCCGGGCCGGGCCCGCCAGCGTGGCCCAGTAGTCGTCGGTGCCCAGGGCGTCCGCGGCCTGCCGCTCACCCTCCCGCAGCCGGGCCGTCTCGGCCCGCTGCTCATCCGTCAACTCGACGTCCAGTCCGCTGGGCAGGGTGCGCAGGTAGCCCCAGTGGGCGGCGCGGGCTGCGCGCAGCGCCGCCTCCTTCGCGAGGAGCTCGGACGGAAATTCGATCGCCTGTTCGTTCTTCGGCACGGTGCCATCGTAGAGCCCGCCGCTGTTCGGACTCGCGTCGCCCCGCCGACCGTTCGCAGGAGCGGCGCAGCTCCACTCGGTCGGTGGAAGCGCACACCATGAGGCCGGCGCAGTCGAGGGCGAGTATGCCGGGACCGGCCTGTCGGGCGGTGATGCACAGGTGGGTCGGCATGTGTGCCCCGGTGCCAAGGCCGCCGTTTTCATGGCGATCTACCCGGCCGAACGCCGCCTGCGTACGTTGGGATGGGACTCATCTACCGCCCGCCCCCTCTATACCCGCCAGGGCGACGAGCTGGCCGGATTCCTTCCCTCGCGTCACAGCCCGGGGATTGCGGGCATCCGCAGGGGGGCAGTGTCGCTTCGGCCCGGAGCATGCCGGGCCGAAACGACAGGTGGACCGGGGAGCGTTTTGAGCGACCAGCAGCCCGAACTGCAGCTGACCTACGACAGGGGCTGGCAGCACTTCGTCCTCTACACCGAGCCCGGCATCGGCGTCGCCGGCGCCGGCCTGAACGGCACGGTGTCCATCGAGCGGGACTCCCGCTACACCCGCGAGTGGCTGAGCCGCCTGGAGCCGTGCGAGCCCAACCCCCTCCACACCCTCCTCGTCGGCAACGAGACGATCCCCAAGCTGTTCCACCCTGCGTCTATGACGACTCCGAGAGCCCGTCCGCCATCGGCGGGTCGGGCTGCGTCTGCTACCAGACCTTCTACGACCCCGAGTACGGCCTGCCGATGGTGGCGCACCACTACCGGACCGTCACCGGCAACATCGAGAACTGGAAGCGCACCACCTACGCGCCCTACGCCCTGCGTGAAGGCGAGTCCTTCGCCAGCCTGATCGTCGACCGTGGTGATCTCTTCTGGATCCGCACCCAGGCTGGCCTCCTGTCGCTGCTCCCGGAGCGCAGCGGTTCCGGCTACGGCATCGGTTACGGCGGCGGCGGTCCCACCCAGCTTGCCTCGTACATCCAGCAGCTCCTCGACACCGATGGGCACAACACCACCGCCCAACCGGGCTGGGGGAACGTGGACAAGCCGATCCTTGACTGGGCCGGGGATCGGGCCAACAAGTCCCTGACCCAGGAGCTCACGCTCCACGACTTGCGGCGCATCCAGCGCGGCTGAGAAGGGTTGCCGATAGCGTCACCTCTGCAACGCCGGAAGCCGCCACCCTCAGGGTGGCGGTTTCGGTGCTTTCTCAGGGCTGCAGCAGCCTACCTGCCCACCAGCCGGTGGCTGTTCGTCGCCGGCCGGATGCCGAGCAGTGGATGCCGCACCGCTGCCGGCCAGACAGGAAGATCACATTCCGTAATTCTTTACTTTCGAAGCGTGAGCGAAGCGGGTGTTCGAGCGAAAGGCTGGGCTCAGTCACCCGGTCCCGCGTCGCCCCCACGGCCGCAACCGGGCCCGCACCACACCCCTGTTGAGGTCTTCAATGACGATCAGATGCGCTCCAGAGTCCCCCGTGCCCGGGCTCTGCCGCCCGCGCGGCACGTTCCGGCCCGCCACTGTGCACCCCAGCGCCGGCTTTCCCGGCCGGCCGCGCGATGCGGTGCCGGACGACGGCCCGGAGGCCTGAATGAGCGACGCCCTGCCCGCCGACGCCGCCGGACCCCAGGTTCCCACCCCCACCTTGACCATAGCCTTCGACGGATTCCTCGAACTCCACGGCCGCGCCTACTTCGAGTACGCCCACGCCCACCTCGACGACACCGACCTGGCCACCGACCTCGTCGACGACGTCTTCGCCGCCCTCGCCGACCGCTGGGACTGGATCATCCAGCAGCCCAGCCCCGCCGCCTACGCCTGGGCCATGCTGCGCCACGTCGTGGAGGCCGAGTGCGAGCGCCGCGACGAGCACCGCGTCTTGGTCGAGAAAGCCGCCTTCGGCTGGGCCCACGTACAGGAGATGCGCCGCGACGGCGGCGAGTTCCTCGACGACCTCCACGCCAGCGTCGCTGACTTCGGCGAACTCGCCAACGGCCTCACCCTGGCCACCGCGATCCGCAAACTCTCCGGCAGCAAGCACGACGTCATGGTCCTGCGCTACCTCAACGGCCTCACCGTCACCGAGACCGCCGAGCTCATGGGCATCGAGGAGGCCACCGTCCGATCCCTCACCACCCAGGCCCGCGCCCGCGTCGAGCTCCACCTCGCACCCCGGCGCCTCCTGCGGCCCGGCCCCACCCAGAACGAGACCCAGGAGTGATACCCGTGCCCGACCCCTTGGACGACCTCCCGGAGGGCACCGGCATGCTGACCGGCACCCACCCCGCCTACGACATCGTCGCCGCCCGCCGCCGCATCGCCGACAAACTCGCCGCCCGCCGCACCCCGAAGACACCGGCCCCCCGCTGCGCCTGCAAGGCCGACATCCCGCTGCCCCTCCCGGACGCGGCCCGGCGCGGGCCGGCCGCCTCCGCCACGGCCACCGACAAGCACGGCCTGTCCTTCCACGACCACGCCGCCCGGGACCTGCACACCCTCGCCACCATGGTCATCAACGAGGCCGAGGCCAGCGACTGGCTGGCCGACCTCGTCCCGCCCCGCAAATGGATCGACGCCCGCGGCGCCCTCGTCTTCGCCTGCCTCCTCCACCTCTCCGGAGAACCCGAGGAGGCCCGCTGGTGGTGGGGCTTCGCCGCCGGCGCCGAGAACCCCACCGCCACCTTCTGCCTCTACCTCCACCACGCCCACCGCGGCGAACTCCGCGAAGCCGAACACTGGTTCCTCCAGGCCACCCGCCAGGAGACCGGAACCCGCGGCGCCCCCGCCCCCTGCGCACCGCCCATCCCCAACTACTTCCTCCACACCGAGCTGTTCCTCCAGTACGTCCGCACCACCCCCACCAAGCTGCGCCGTCCCGACCACGCGCTGCGCGAGGCCATCGACGCGAGGCCCACCGAGCGGCTCCCCGACGGCCTGGTCAGCTTCCCGACCGGCGTGATCGCCGACCAGCTCCACGACCTCTGCTCCAGCTGACCGGACGCTCCCCGGGCCGCCCGACCGGCAGCCCGGGGAGCACACCGGCACCGCCGCCAGCCGACCCGGCGCCGCAGATGCCGGCAGAAGGGGCAGTGCACTGAAACAGGTAAGGCCCGAGTGGTCCCGCTGGAATGCGTCCCGGAAGGTGCCAGGCGCGTTGGACAGTAGACCGTAAAGATCCTCTTCCTCAGGCAGCCTGTTCTGGCTTACCCGCCTGACCTGCGGCTTTCTCTTGGCATCCAGAGGAGCCAAACTTACCTGCTTCGCAAGGTCGGTGACTTTTCGTCATGTGTTCGGGCAAGCGCATAGACTCTTCGGTGTCTGGTCGCAGCGTTCTCGTCCCGGATGGTCCGAGCTCCGCCCCCTGCTCCCACGGGGGAGGCGGGGAGTCAGGGTCATCCGTCCGAGAATGAAGGTGATCAGATGGCAGTGCCGCCGGCCGACGGGAAGAACGAAGATCCCGAAGGCGATCACGGCGGCGGTGCGGAAAAGTGGGCAGCGAAGATCATCGTGATCCTCCCGCTGCTCCAGTTCGGATGGCAGGTGGCGAAGGACCTCGGTCTCTTCGGTAACTGACCCCGAACAACAGCAGAGCGGCCCGTGGCAAGACGGACCGCTCGAGTGCTGCACAGCGCATCGCTGTAGTGAGTGGCCCCGCTCTTTAGGACTCGCGATCCTGGGAGTGGGGCTACTCGCGTCTGGGTTCTGACGCTGGTTCCACTCTACGTCAGTACTCCCCGGATCCGGACAACGGTTTGGCCAACGCGGTTGGTCAATTCGGGTTGGCCTTCTGGTTGAACCATTGCCGCACCGATGACGGTCACCAATTCTCTGGCGTCTGATGTCTCGCCGTCTGTCTGCCGTCCGCTCTACGCCGCCGGCCCGGCCGTCGAAGTCCGGTAGTGCTTGACCAGGGCTTCCATGCCGGCCAGGCCAGCGTCCAGGCCGAGCTGCCGGAGCCAGTCGTCCGTCCGGCCAGGACCCGCGTGGTGATTCGGTCAAGGGTGGAGTTCGCGGAGCATCACCGCGTACAGCGGGGCGTCTTCGAAGGGGCGGCGGTTGCCGATCTTGCGGTAACCCCAGGATTCGTACAGGGCCTGGACCTTCGGGTGGTCGGTGTCGACGAGGAGGACGGCGAGGTCTTCGGGGCGCTCGCGCAGCAGGTGGTCGTGGAGTTGGCGGGCGACGCCTTGGCCGCGCCAGTGGGGGCGGACCATGAGTTCGGACACGGCGTAGGTGCGGGTGCGGGCCGGGGCGGGCTGCAGGTGGGGCCGCCATGATTCGCGGCCGTCGGGGGCCGGGGCGCCGTAGGCGTAGCCGACGGCCTCGTCCTGGTCGTAGCCGACGGTGCAGGTGAACCCGGGCAGGTTGGTCCAGTGGTCGACAAACCAGGCGAAGCGCTGGGTGAACGGGTCGTCGGCCTGGCCGGCGTAGGCGTCGGCGTGGACATCCAGGAGGAGTTGCCGGAACCCCTCGGGGAGGTGGCCGTGCTGGTAGTCGCGGAGCTCTATCACTGAGGGCGTGTCCTCTCGGAGATGACGCGGTCGGTCCACTGGCGGGTCTGAGCGGAGCGGGGCGCGAGGGTGAGCAGGCTGCGGTGGAAGTCGCCGAGAAGGGTGCGCAGCCGGGCGGGGATCGGGTCGGTGCCCACGAGGGTGTAGGCGCCGGTGGCGGTGGCGCAGGCCTGCTCGGTGTCGCCCTGGTGGAGTTGGGCGAGGGCGAGGCGGACGGTCGCGGAGGCGCGGTTGCGGCGGAACTGCTCGGGGATGCCGGCGAGCGCCCGGTGGGCCGCCCATTCGGCGATGTCGTGCTGGCCGAGGTGCTGGTGGGTGATGGCGGTGATCGCGGCGAGCTCGGCGGGGCCGTAGAACGCGAGCCAGGACGGCCTGGGCTGCGTGTGGGCGCGGGTAAGGGCTTCGCCTGCGTGGCCGAGGGAGCGCAGGGCGGCCTGCCGGCTGCCGGCGGCAGCGTGGCCGATCGCGGTGCGGGCGTGGGCGAGGGAGGCGGTCAGCGGGTCGGTGCGGGTGACGGCGCAGGCGTGGGCGGCGTGGCCGGCGGCGACGGCGGTGGTGTAGTCGGTGCGCTGGTAGGCGAGCATGGCGTGGGAGTTCCACAGGCGCAGTTGCGCGGTGCTGTCCTGGGCGAGGCCGGCGAGAGCGAGGGCCCGGTCGAGGTGCTGCTGGGCGCGCGTGCCTTCGCGGGCATCGATACACGACCAGGCGGCGGTGGCGGTGTAGTCGGCGGCGACGGAGAACAGTGCGCGCCGGACACGGTCGGTGGCGGGAAGCTGCTGCAGCTGCCTGGCCATGCGGGCGCCGGCGAGCGCGGCGGTCTCGAGCGCGGCATGGCCGCCGAGCTGGTCGTCCAGCGCCATCAGCGCATCGAGGCGGGCGCGCAGCCGCTGGACGTCGGACATGCCGACCCGGGATCGGGAGGCCGCAGCAGGCACAGCGACGGCGGTCACCGAGGCGATGAAAGCACGGCGCTTCACAGGCGGCTCCATGGGCTGCCCGCGGCGCCTGGCACCGCGGAGGGTGAAGCCGAGCTCGTCGGCCGGGCATCCGAATACTGCCTCCAGCGCGGCCAGCTGCACCGTGTTGGGGCACTTCGTCCGACCCGAGGTCCAGTTGCCGACGGTGCGCTCCGACACGGTCCCGCATCGGCCGGTGATGACCGTGATCGCCTTGTTGACGGCCGCAGCCAATCCCGGGGCAGTCAGTCCGAGTTCACGCATCCCAGCCCGTAAGGCCGTGTTCCCGTCCACGCCCTTCAACGTAGCGCCGCGACCACGTTCGGCGAAGCCGCCGGGTAAAGGCAGGGCCAAAGTTTCCGGGTCGGTGCGAGCAGAAGACCTCCACTTCTTCCTGTCTCTGACGACCTGGCGGACCGTTCACTGGTCACAGGGCAAGCCGCACCGAGCACCGCGCCGACGCGGCGGGACCCGCTCCTCTACGGACCCGAACCCCGGGTCCGAAAAGGAATCCGGTACCACTCGCGCACCTCATAGCCGGGAGGAACCATGCACCACAGCCTCGACCCCGACACCCTGGAGCAGACCGCCAAGCTCCTCCAGGACGTCCTCGCCACCGGTCTCGACCACAAGGCCCGCGAAGCCGTCTACAGCGCCCGCGCTACCGCGACGCAGCTGCGGGACCTGCTGCTCACCGACCTGCCCGACGCGCCGTCCAGCCCCGAGCAGGTCTGGGCGGATCTCACCGACACGGTGCTGCCGTACTGCGTGAACATGAACTCGCCCCGGTTCATGGGCTTCGGCGACACCGGCGCCGACACCGCCTCCCTCGCGGCCGGCCTGTTCGCCGTCCTCGCCCAGCAGAACCTCATCAACCAGTCGTTCTGCTCGCCGTCCGGCACGTTCACCGAGATCGCCGTGCTGCGCTGGCTCCGCGACCTGATCGGCTACACCAACCCGCCCGCCGACCAGGTCGCCTCCGTGTGGGACGCGGGCGGGATCACCACCTACGGCGGCACCGGCTCGAACGCGGCCGCGATGATGCTCGCCCGCGAGCACGCCGCCCCCGGCACCCTCGCCCGCGGCGTCAGCGACCCCGACCGGTTCGCCCTGATCGTCCCCAAGGGCATCGGCCACTACAGCGTGAAGTCCGCAGCGACCTGGATCGGCTGCGGCGCGCACATCACCGAGGTCGACACCCACGACTTCCGCTACGACCTGGCCGCGCTCGCCAAGGCGGTGAAGGCCGGCCGCGGCCGCACGATGGCCGTGGTTGCCTACGCCGGCGACTCCCGTACCCAGACCGTCGACCGGCTGCGCGCCGTCGCCGACACCGTCCGCGAACACGACCCGAACGTGTGGCTGCACGTCGACGCCTGCTGGGGCCTGATGTGCGCACTCACCCCCCGGCTCGCCCACCTCCTCGACGGCATCGAGTTGTTCGACTCCGTCACCGTCGACCCGCACAAGGTCCTCAACGTCCCCTACGGCGCCTCCGCCCTGCTGCTCCGCGACCCTGCCGCGCTGCGCCTGATCTCCTCCTACTCGGACCTGATCATGCAGGAAGACTTCGCGTTCGGGCAGGTCACCCCGTTTATCGGCACCAAGGAGTGGACGTCGCTGCGGGCCTGGGCCGCGCTGCGCGCGCTCGGCCGGCAGGGCCTTGTGCGGGTGATGGACGAGCGGTTGGAGCGGGCCCGGGCCTTCGCCGACCTGGTCGATGCCCGGCCCGCCCTGTTGCGGTTGAACGAGCCGGACATGTGCGCGGTGGCGTTCCTCGTCCTGCCGGACGGCCACGATCCGGCGGCCCCGGACGTGGAGCGGATCAACCACCTCAACCGGGCCGTCCACGCCCGGATCCTCGACGAGGGCCTCTGGCACCTGCACCACTTCACGATCCCCGACGACCTGGGCCGCGTGCGGCGCGGAGCCCTGCTCGCCCCGCTGCGGTTCGTCTCCATCAACCCGCGCATCACCGAGGCGCACATGGCCGAGGTCCTCGACTACGTCACCGCCCTCGCCCGGCAGGCCCAGCGGTGAGCGCGGCCTTCGAGGACGCCGCCCGCCTCGCCGCCTTCCCCGGCGGCTACGTGCTCGCCTACGGCTCCCACGCCACCGGCACCCACCGCACCAGGTCGGATCTCGACCTGCTCTACACCGGCGCCGGACCGATCACCGATCAGCGCCTGGCCGGCCTCATCGACGCAGTGAAGCAGCTGCACGCCCGGCACGGCCTCGACCTGGACGAGGAGGTCCCCTTCGAGACGAAGCTGTACGCCACGCTCAGCCTGGCCAAGCAGGCCGCCGCCGGCGGCGGATTCACCGCCGACGAAGGCGCGCCGACGACCGTCCGCGAGACGGCGTTCCTGACCACCACGTCGTTCCGGATACGACTGGTCTTCAACGTGCTCACCACCCCGAACGTGTTCCTCGCCGGAAACGCGGCCGCATACCGCAGGCACACCGCCCTGGCGGAGCGCGCCGCCGCCCGCCTCGCCCACAGCCTCCACGGCGCAAAGAAGGTGACGGTCCGCCAGGCCGCCGAAGTCCTGCTGCGCGCGCCGGACGGGCGCACCGGCAAGGACTACCTCGGCTACCTCCACCCCGCGCACCTGCACTCGGTCCTGGCCCGCGGGTTCGCCGACCTGACCGCCCGCGACTCCTACAAGGCCACCGCGGCGGGGGAGTTCCAGCCCGTGCGGTGAGCGATCCACTCCCGCCCCACAGCAGCGGCCCGGCCCCGGTAGGCGCCCAGTGCGCCACCGGGGCCGGTGCGCTGCTGCCACGCCCAGTACCCGGTGATGGCGACCGCGAACGCCAGCACCCCGTCCTCGGGCGCCGCCCGCCAGGCCGGTACCCGCTCGACGAGCAGCTGCTCGGCGCCGGCGGCGGTGTGGCCGGCCAGCATCAGCTGCGGCAGGAAGAACGCGGCGTCGACCCAGGCCGCGCCGCGGGTGAACCACGACCAGTCGATGACCAGTGCCCGGCCGGCGCTGAGCAGCATGTTGTCCGCGCGCAGGTCGCAGTGCAGCAGGGTGTCGCCCTCGGTCGCCCGCACCAGCACGGCCGGATCGTCCAGCGACGCCAGCTCGGCGGCGTGCTCGTGGTCCCAGCCGCCGGGGCCATCCCTGTGCAGCCCCTCCCAGTGCCCGGCCAGGGTGTCGGCGAGCGCGGAGAACGGCCCGGCCTGCCCGGCCGGACACGGGGTCAGCTCCAAGCCGAGCTCGGCCACCGTGTCCAGCACCAAGCCGAGCTCCGACGATCCAGGCGCGAGATCCGGGTTGCCGCCGGCGACGTCCTCGAACCCCAGGACCAGCCAGCCCACGACCTCCACTACCCACAGCAGAACCGGAGCGATCCGCGCTGGCAGATGTACCCCCACAGCTGCCTCGGCCCGGTACATCCCCGCCGTACGGTCCTCGGCCGGCACGCCCTTGATGAACACCCGACTGCCGTCAGTGAGCTGCAGTCGCGCGGCGATGCCCGGAGTGAACCCGCCCGACGGGTAGGCCACCGCCGAGACCATGGCCCGGCAACGCTCCTCAACAGCCGTACGGACGGCGAGCGGCAGGTCATCCCAACCAGGGCGGTTAGCGGGCGGAGTGGACACCATGGCGGCCTCCGGTCATCGACGGGGTGGGCCGACCGTACCGCGCACACCGCCGTGATCGCCGCGAATATGGTCGGCACAAGACCGCCCCGTACCCTCGGACGCCCTCCGTCGTTGAACCCGAGCGAGCGTCCCGACCAGGGTGCGCGGCGCACCTGCTCCATACCGCCCGGCACGTACACCCCCCTCACGGGCCGGGTGGTCACGGCAGCGCCGCCGGGGCGGCCGGCCGTACACGTCGGCCGCCCCGTGCTACCGGCCTACGGGGCCGGGTCGCGACGCATGTGGTCGGCGCGTAGCGCCGAGGTGAGCAGGGATTGTGGGTCGCCAGGGCCGCCGGTGGTGAAGGACCGGCGGCCCCGCGCCGCTTCCTCGACGGACGCCAGGCCCATGGCTTTGATCACGAGTTGTGGTTCTGGCTCAACTTCCGTGAGCGGTAACGCTGGGTTACTTGGTTAGAGATCGAAGAGCGGATCTTCCTGAGGCTCAGGCTCGGGTGCGAGGACGGCACGGATGCGGCTGATGGTCTGCCGCCACTTCGGGCCGTCCGCTGTCTCGTCCCAGAGGTCGGCGAGCTCGGACTCCTCGGCGACGACGCGGTCGAGCGCCTCGACAGCGAGCGACCGAAGATCGATGGCGAAGATCGGAAGGGCTTCGTCGGGGCCGTAACTTGTGCTGATCGGTTCACCGCCCGGGCACTGTGCGGCGATGAGAGCGGCGGCGGCCACGGCCTCGGCTCCCTCAGGACTTTCAAGGTAGTCCCGTGTCTGGACGGTGCGGATCAGCGTCGTCCGGACCAGGGCTTCGCGCTCGTCCTTGGCGGCTTCGTCCAGAGCGTCGGCGAAGTCTGCAGCCATGTCGTTCTCGAACGGGCCGATGTCCCAGGTTCCCATGATGATCTCCTCGCGCCACTGTGCGGGGATCATCGCAGCGGCCACCGACAAGGCCGTCATGAGGCCAGCAGAACCCGCTTCCGCAGGAGCGCGAAACCCGCGCGGCCGAACATCTGGCGCTTGAGCATCTTGATCCGGTTGACGTGGCCTTCGACGACGCCGGAGTTCCAGGGGAGGGTGAGTCCTGCGATGACGGCGTCCCGGTCACGGTCGATGCCGGCCGCGAGGGTGTGGAGGCTGGGAAGGTCGTCCTGGCGGACCGCGTCGAGCCAATCGGGGAGACGCTCGCCCTGGCGCTCGGTGAGCATGACGGCGAAGGAGCGGACGTGTCGGGTCAGGGCGTCGAGCTCGGGGCAGTGGGCCAGGACGGTCTTGAGCTGGATCTGCTCGGCCTCGGACAGTGCCGTGGGCCGGCGGAGAATCCAGCCGGCGACGGTGCGGGGCGACGGAGGCTGGGCGGTCACGGGCTGCGGCGAGGTGCGTTTGAGCCGGAGGTAGGCCCGGACGCGCTGGTAGCTGCCCTTGTAGCCGAGCGGGACGATCTCCTCCCAGAGCTTCCAGGCGTTGGTGCAGCCCTCGCTCCAGCGGTCGTCGAGGTAGGGCTTGTAGTCGTCAAGGACAGACGGCCGGCTCTGCCACTGGCCTTGGAAGAGATCCTCCGGGGTCACGGCGTCGGCCAGAGCCTTGACCGTGCGGTAGGTCATACCGAGCTGCCGTTGGACGGCGCGCCGGCTGTGCCCCGCAGTCAGCAGGGCGTGCACCGCGGCGTGCCGGGCCCGGGTGCGGTCGGCGAACCGGAAGCCCGTCGGCCACGGCTGGTCCGCGTTCTCCTCCTGGAGTACGGGTTCGGTGGTAACGGCCGGATTTGGAGCTGGAGTTACCGCGCGGAGGCACTGTCGGTGGCGGGCGACGGCCCGCTCGGCCGCTTCGCTGAGGTTGTTGGGTCGGGTCGGGGCGCCCTGCCGGGATTGCTCCTGGTGGGTTTCCCCGACCCGCCCTCCGAACCCGGCGTGCGGCTCTCACCGCACCGGGCTCTCCACGAGGTCATGCCGTTGGAAGCGGGCTTTCCAGGGCCTCCGGCCAAGGGCTCGGGATCCCATCGCTGCCCCGGTAGCGATACCGAGTGATCGGTACTCTGCCGAGGTCGAACAACTGGATCCCGTCCATCGAGATCGGCTTCCACTTCCCTTGCGGGCCGCGGAGCCATCGACGGATGGCCGTCCACGTCATGCGGTGCCGGTGCATGACCCAGCGGACGATGCGCCACCAGACGAAGGTGTGCAGGGTCTGCAGGGTGTGCTTGGCGACCGCGTGCTTGAAGTAGTTGGCCCAGCCGCGCAGGATCTGGTTGATCCGGATCAGCGCGATCTTGTAATCGAGATGCGACAACTTCTGGGTCAGCGACTTGATCTTCCGTTTCAGCGACGCGACCGGCTTGTCGGCGATGAACGTGTAGACGTGCCACTTGTCCGTTCCCCGCTTGCGCATCCAGACGATGCGAAAGCCGAGGAAGTCGAACCCGTCCACGAGGTGGACGATCCGGGTCTTCGCCGGTGACAGGACCAGGCCCATCGGGGCCAGGACCTGGCTCACCTGCTCGCGAAGCTCCTCGACGTGCTCGCGGGTGCCGTGGACCATGACGACGAAGTCGTCCGCGTAGCGGACCAGTCGCCCGGTCGGCAGGCCCCGCTTGCGTCGCCGCTCGCGATCCCTGCGACTTCCCATCGCGCTGGTCCACTGCTCGGCGGCGAAGTCGTCGAGCACGGACAGGGCGATGTTGGCCAGCAGGGGCGAGAGGATCCCGCCTTGCGGTGTTCCGGAGGTGGTCTCGTTCCGCTCGCCGAGCTCGGTCGTGATCCCGGCTTTGAGGAACGCTTTCACCAGTGTCAGCACGCGCTTGTCCTTCACCCGCCTCCGGACGCGGTCCATCAGGGCCGCGTGGTCGATGCGGTCGAAGCACGCCTCGATGTCCGCGTCCAGCACCCAGCGGTATCCCTGGGAGCCGAACAGGTGGATCTCGGCGATCGCGTCGTGCGCACGCCGGTTGGGCCGGAACCCGTAGGAGTACGGACGGAAGTCCGCCTCGAAGACGGGCTCCAGGACCAGCTTCAGCGCGGCCTGCACCACCCGGTCCGTGACGGTCGGGATCCCGAGCCGGCGCAGTTTGCCGCCGGTCTTGGGAATCATCCGCTCGCGCACCGGCAGAGGCCGAAAGGCCCCGGCCCGAAGCTCGGCGCGGATGCGATTCAGGTGTGCTGTCACCCCGGACGCCAGGACGTCGGCGGCGCGAACGCCGTCCACGCCAGCCGTCCGGGCTCCGGTGTTGCCCGCGACCCGGTCGAAGGCCATCACCAAGACGGCCGGGTCGCAGACGAAGTTGAACACATCGTCGAACCGGAAGCCATGGTCGGCTTTCGCCCAACGGTGCAGCTTGGTCTGCATCTTCCGTACCCGTGCCTCGGCAACCAGCACCGAGGGCCACGCGACCGGGACATCCACCCCGGTGTCTTCGGACATTGCAGTCCCTCCCTTGCGATCTCGCTGCCGCCCTTCCCCATGCACCGGGCTTTCCCCGGCTCGGAGTACTACGGCGGCTCCGCCCCTCCCCGGCCCGGTCGGCCGACGGTGGACCCAGCCCGACCGTCCGCGCTGGCCGCGCGGACACCGGGGCGGGACCGGAGAGGTTCCCGTGTTCACTGATGATCGATCGTCGGAGTAGGCACCCAGCTATACCCCCGCGGCATCGCCACGGCTACGCCGCAGACATTCACCGTGGCCTCCCGGATCATCTGGCATGCACGACCCGGAAGTTGCCCGCCGACTCCAAAACGGCGAGCACGCACCGCAACCAGCCCAGATCCGCCAGGTTCGAGCTGATGTCACCTTAGGAGGCTTCAAACACCGGTTCCTCTCGTATACCTCTCCGTCTCGCTCGCCGGACCCGCACCATCTGGCAGTGCTGACACGTCCCGGCTTTGTCGGGGCTGCTTGCCGCCCTCCCCGGCACCTCCCGGGTCAGGCTGCCCCCAGCTTCACCGCCCTGCTGCGACAGGACAGCGGCGAAGGCCTCTCACCTCCACTCGATCAATCAGCGCCTCACGGCGCACCTGCCACAGGTGGAACCGGTCGGCGACGTGGATCGCGTCCGGGGCGCCGAGCCGGACGGCTTCGGCATAGGAAGCCGACCGGTCGCGGCAGACGACCTTCACTCCCGGGTGGTCGGCCAGCCAGGACCGGACGGTGGCGACCGTGCGGTCGGGCAGCAGATCGACCGGGCGGCGGCTCTCGATGTCGACCAGGATCGTGGCGTAGACGTGCCCCTTGCGCAGGGCGAACTCGTCGATGCCCAGCACGCGCGGCACCACGGGTGCCGGATCGGGCAGGGCGCGTATCAGCCGCAGGAGCGTGGAACGGCTCACCGGGACCGCGAAGCTCTCGGCCAGGCGGGAGCCGGCCCGGCCGGCCAGGGCCAAAGCGAGCTGCTGCAGCGCGGCCTGCAGGCCCTGGCTCCGCCGCCCGTGACGGAAGGTCAACCCTGCCGCCTGCTCGACGAACGTGGCCCGGGGGCAGGCCCGTTCACGGCAGCGGAACCGGCGGACCCGTAACTCGACCACCACCCGACGCCCGCCCGCCGCGCTGTCGTCCAATCGTCGCAGGTAGCTGCTGTGCACCCGGGTCGAAACGGTTCCGCACGACGGGCAGCCCGCCTCGGCGCCGGTCGTGGCGGCGTGGACGGTCACGTGGTCTGCGTGGATGGTCAGGGTGTTGACCGCGACATCGGCGGTCTGGTGGAGCCAGAGGTCTTGGAGGAGATCGTCAGCCACGACCGTTCATGATCGCGGTTTCGGTGACGCTCTGTGGCTCTGGCACGGAAAGTGATCCAGAACCAGTTTTCACCCGTCGCCGAGACCTCATCGACATGCCGCTGACCAAGGGCATCGACTACGTCGTGCACGTCAGTACGTACCCGCCGGGAACATCGCCACCGAACGCCAAGAACAACCCCGGCGTCACCGGACACTCCGTGCACTTCACCTACTGACCCGCAGCTGCACGGCAGCTTCCGACAAAGTTCGTGGCTGGCGGTGCGAGTCCGGCTGTGGCTTACGGTCAACGGTGCGGGTCTGTCGCCCGCCCATCGGCCCGGCCGCTCCCTCCTCTTGGCGGCTGGGCCGTCCCGCGTCCGCGAGCGGGTCCTCGGGCCTGTCGCCCCGGCTGCGCAGGGTGCCAGGGCCGCTTGCGCACCGGCCTGCGCACCCGGCGCCTACCTGCGATGGCGCAACGCGAACGCCCGCCACCCCGACGTCCTGGCCGCCCAGCGCAAGGAACGCGCTCGAATCCGCTATGAGAAAGGCATCCGCTGGGGCGGACGCCGCCTCGAAATCGCAGCATGACCCAATGCTCGCGGTCACACGCTCATGCCGTAGCCCAGTTCTTCAGCAGCGATGTGCCAGAAGGAGTTCTCGTCGGCGATGACCTCGGCATCGAGCATCTCGAATCGTTCTAGCAACGCTTCAGTGAGCGCGTCGGCCGCCTGCTCGGCCAGGTCCACGGCTTCATCCTCGTCCAGACCGTCGCCGGGGCCCTCGTAGGCAGCGGCCTCGACAGCGGCCTCCTCATACGCGCGGTTGAAGGCGATGAACGCCTCGATGCTGGAGTTCACGAGTTGAGGGGCCCCGTCGTCTGGCAGGCACCACAACGAGCCGTCGTCACGCCGTAGGGCGAGCGCACTCACCCGTGGGTCGACCGCGACCATGGCATACCGCCCATTGCCGATCATGCGTTCCGCAAACGGAGATCTCTGCCACGTCCCTGGGTAGGGGAAGCGAACACATCCGCCCAGGAGAGAGGCGACCTCAGCGTCGTTCATGCCGAGACCATAGCCCGCCCCGCCGACGCTCCACCAAGCCGGTGAACCTATGCGGTCACAGCAATAGCGGGCCGCGGAGGCCTGGCAGAGCGGCGGCCTGCAGACGACGTACGACGCGGCCACTGCCGTCATGCCCGCCGCCGCGGGCGCGGCCGCCGCACTGAACGTTCTCCTGGAACTCGACCGCGCCCGGACCAGGGCCAGCCCGGCGGTCCCGCCGGGCAGTGACCAGGCTGACCGGCCGCACCGCTTCTCTGACTGCTGCCGGTGCGCAGCAGCTGCGCACCGGCAGCACGCCGGAGATGGAGCACATCGCGATGCCGGGAATGCGGCTACAAGAGCAGGCCGAGGCCGACGAGAACGGCGGTGCATACCGTTACGGAGCCTGCGAAGACCTTGCCGCCTTGGAAGATGGCCCCGGCGATCGTGGCGCCGTCGCCGCGGTGGAGAACTCCGCCGCAGATTCCGAGGAGGGCGGACAGCAGGAGGACCACACCGACCAGTAGCACGCGGATGGTGAACGAGGAGGTCACCGGGCACCGCCGGTGGCGTTGCGGTGATCGGTCGGGGGGTGGTCCAGAGGTACGGGCGAGTCCGCCATTGGTTCGAGCCTCACCAATTCACCGTGGTGACCAGGCTTAGTGACGGAGCATGAGATAGGCGTAGGAGGGTGCCTCGACCTGTGATGATTCAGCTTCTCAAG